>DAINCT010000151.1:0-7972 GCA_036732245.1 Chloroflexota bacterium
CCTGCACTTCGCCTGGCGGGCCGTGAAACATGTGAAGTCGAACGCGATCGTGCTCGCGAAAAAACTCGCCCTGGTCGGGGTGGGCGCCGGCCAAATGAGCCGAGTCAATGCGGTTGAGCTGGCCTGCGGCATGGCGGAAGATCGGGCGCGCGGCTCGGTCCTGGCGTCCGACGCCTACTTCCCGTTTCCCGACGGCGTGGAACGCGCCGTCGCGGCGGGGGGTACCGCAATCATTCAGCCGGGTGGCTCGATCCGCGACAAGGAAGCAATCGATGCCGCGGATCACGGCGGCGTTGCGATGATCTTCACCGGGTTACGTCACTTCAAGCATTGAAGTGACCCGGCGTTCTGAGACAATTTGGCGTCGTTCTTGCTGTTAGAAGCGTTTAGGGTGATCTTCATTAGGGGGAAAAGGAGGAAAGATGTTTACGCCTGGCCGAATCGCAGCCGGTCTGCTCCTCATGAGCGTGGCAGCCATGGGAAGCAGCAATCACGCGGCTTTTGCCGCGCCACGGGCGTCCCACGTCGCCCAACTGTCGCTCATACACGCCGGAATACTGTCGGTAGGGTCTGACACGACCTATCCGCCGATGGAATCGAAGGATCTGCAACACGGCGGTTACACGGGCGCGGACGTCGATCTGGCAAACGCGTTGGCGCGAGCGATGGGGCTGAAGGGGGCACGCATCGTGCCCACCACGTTCAGTTCCATTATTCCCGCGCTGCAGCGACACAATTTCGACGTGATTATGTCAAGCATGAACGACACACCAGACCGCCGGAAGCAGATCAGTTTCGTCGACTACATGCGTCTGACTGCGTTCGAGTCCATCCTCGTACCTGCTCACAGCGCGCTTCATGCGAACAGTTTTGCCGGCATCTGCGGACACACGATTTCGGTGCAAGCCGGTACCGCTGAGTTGGACGACCTTCATACCGCCAACAAGGCTTGCAAGACCAAGATCGACATCAAGTCGTACAACCTCGACACAGACGCCTTTCAGGCGCTCGTTTCGGGCCACGTAGACGCGTATACCACAGACCTGCCGGTTGGGCTGTTCTACGTCAAAGCGCATAGCGGTGCCGTGCGACTTGCCGGCAAACCATTTGGCAGCGGCGCGAAGTACGGTATCGGTATTGCCAAGAATGCGCCGGCTCTGAAGGCTGCAATCACCGCTGCTTTGCACAAGATTCACATCAACGGACAGTACATCGGCATTCTCAAGAAGTACGGGCTGAGCAGCACGGCGATATAGCACAGTGCGACCATAACCTGACAGGGCGGGCGCAGCGACACCCGCCCTGTTCGTGCTCCTGAGAGGAATTACTCTGGACTTCGATCCGACATTCTTCTGGAAGTATCTTTTTTACGGTCCACTCATCGATGGCGCGAAGATAACCGTTGCACTTGCGGTGCTTGCGCAGATGACCGGGATAGTTCTCGGGCTTTTCGCTGCATTGGGACGCCTCACCCGTTCATCATTTCCAATATTCCGCTGGATAAGCGGGTTTTATCTCTGGATATTTCGCGGGACGCCGCTGCTGGTCCAGATCGCATTCGTCTATTTCGCGCTGCCACAGATGACGAACCGTGCCATCGTCCTCAACGAATTCGTCTCAGCATTTATCGCGCTGTCCCTCAACGAGGGAGCCTATATGGCCGAGATCATTCGGGCGGGCATCTCTTCGGTCGACCATGGCCAAACCGAAGCCGCGGAGTCCCTGGGTATGACTCGCGCGCTCGCCATGCGCCGCATCGTCATCCCGCAGGCAATCAGGATAATCATCCCCCCGACCGGCAACGAATTCATCTCGATGTTGAAAAACACATCGCTGGCAGCGTTCATATCCACGCAGGAGATTTTCTTCCAGACCGAGCAATTGTCTACCGCTAGCTTCCGCTACTTTGAGCCGCTGGTGATCGTGTCCTTGTACTACCTCGCCATGACGACGGTCGCCACGTACTTCCAGGGTCATCTAGAGCGATACTATGAACGTGGGTTTGACCGTAACATCCGAGGGCCAGGCGTGATGCAGCGTGCCATGAGCACTGCCATGAGGCGCGCATGACGGCACCTTCCAGTCCGATGGTCGAGATAGTCGACGTCCACAAGCGTTTCGGTCACCTCGAGGTCTTGAGAGGCATATCGATCAGCGTCGATAGGGGCAAGACGGTCTGCATCATTGGGCCGAGTGGCTCGGGGAAAAGCACGCTGCTGCGCTGTGTAAATCATCTGGAATCGATCGAGCGCGGCCGTATCCTGGTAGACGGTACCGTCGTGGGATATCGCGAAGTGAACGGCAAGTTGAAAGAGCTTCCCAGTCGGGTGATTGCCAGACAACGCATGGAAATCGGCATGGTGTTTCAGCGCTTCAACTTATTCCCGCATCTGACGGCTATTCAGAACGTGATCGAAGCCCCGATCCACGTGCGCAAACTTAAAAAGGGAGATGCGACCGCGCGCGGCACAGCACTCCTCCAGAAAGTGGGTCTCGCCGACAAAGCAAATAGTTATCCCAGCCAATTGTCCGGTGGCCAGCAGCAACGAGTCGCCATAGCGCGAGCGCTGGCGATGGAGCCGAAGGTCATGATGTTCGACGAAGCGACGTCGGCGCTCGATCCCGAACTGGTGGGTGAGGTGCTGCTGGTGATGGAGACGTTGGCGCATGAGGGCATGACCATGCTGGTCGTGACGCATGAGATGGCCTTCGCGCGCGAGGCGGCCGATGAAGTGTGCTTCATGGACGACGGTGTGGTGTGCGAGCGAGGCGACCCCGACGAGATGTTCGCTCATCCGAGGGAAGAGCGCACCCGGACATTTCTGCGCGCGATTCTGGCGTCTCACGTGGGCTAACCGATGGAGAGGAGTGTGTCGGTACAGGTGATGCTCTTTGCGTCGCACCGAGAAGTGTTTGGAGAGTCACGTCTCGAACTCTTGGTGCCGGAGGGTACGAGCGTCGAGGCGCTGTACGCCGAGCTCGCGCGCGAGAGGCCCCGCATGAGGGAGCTACGACCCTTCACCACGTTCGCGGTTAACCGCGAGGTGGTGGACTCGTCCACGATCGTACATGACGGCGATGAAGTTGCCTTGCTTCAGCCTGTAAGCGGAGGTGGCGATGATTGAGCTGTGCTGGGGACCGCTCTCCACGGACAAATGCGTGAACGCCGCCCGACGCCCGGGTGCAGGGGGCATGGTCGTTTTCATTGGCGCGGTGCGAGACGTGTCGGAGGGTACGCAGGTTGACTTCCTGGAATACGAGGCGTACGAACCCATGGCCCTCCAGAAACTGAATGACGTGGCAGAAGAGGCTAAGACGCGGTGGCCGGTACTGGCAATTGCGATCCAGCACCGGATCGGCCGCCTCGAGGTCGGAGACGACGCGGTGGTCGTGGCGGTGTCCTGCCCGCACCGAGCGGAGGCGTTCGAGGCGTGTCGCTACGTGATCGATCGTCTAAAGGAAGTCGTGCCGATCTGGAAGAAGGAGCATGGCGAGGGCGGGGAGGTGTGGGTCGGAGGACCTACGCTGAGCGATCCGAATTCCAACCCCGTACGCTCGCCAGATTGAGCACATCGCGCAAAACCGTCGACGCCGTGGCAATTCCGCCGCTGGCCCCCAGGTTTTCCACCGTGGCCGTGAAGTCACCGAGCGGATCGGTATGGAACATGATCCCCATTTCCGAGCCGCGCAGCCTACCCAAGGGATGAGAGGGCCCTCGTCGAACCACTCGAACCTCCGCTGCTACACGTCCGCCTCGTAGTGAGGCCATTGAGAGGAGCTTGAGCGCGTCTCCCTCGCGCGCGGCCGTCTGGATCTGCTCCACAGTAAGCTCGCGGATCCCCTCGCGCGCTACATCCGATATGCCTAGAGAACTTCCAAATGCGGCATTGGCCACGATCGCCGCCTTGGCCGCCGCGTCCCACCCGTCAACGTCGAGCGTAGGATCGGTTTCCGCGATACCCATCTCCTGGGCGAGGCGCACGCCGTCGTCGTACGACCTTCCGTCGACCATGGCTTGCAAAATAACGTTCGACGTGCTGTTTAGCACCCCTTCGAAGCCGAGTATCTTCGTTCCGACCAGGGTTCGATTGATGAGATCCAGGACGGGAAGCGGAGCCCCGATGGTAGCCGAGTGCGAGACCGTCTTGCCCCGCGAAGCAGCCAGGTCCATGAGTTCGGCATAGTGGAGGACCAATGCGCCCTTGCTCGCCATGACAACGTCCAGCTGGAGGTTGAGTGCTGACTGGATCAGAGACCACCCCGGTTCGGCGTCCTCGAAATTCGTGCTGGCGGCCTCGATCAACACGTGGGCTTTCGATTCGAGCAAGAACTCTTTCCCGACGGATGCGGCCCCCTGTGCCGCGAGCCCCGCTACAGAGCCACTTTCCAGTTTGTATCGAAGTACTTCGACCTCGTCAAGGCCGGCGGCATCGATCGCTACCCCGCCGCGGTCCGCGACCGCGGTCAGCAGCAACCGCACGCCATACCTCTCTTCGTATTCAGAGCGGTGCTGCGCCAGCAACTCCGCCACGCCGCGACCTACGTTCCCGAACCCCGTCATCGCCAGGCGTACGTCCACGCTCGCCCTCCTGTCCAAAAAATTGCTTGCGTCAATTCGCCGGGGTCACAACCACGTAGCGAAATTGTGACCTGGCGTGGTTCTTGATGGCTCGGGCGGCGGCGGCGGCTCGCACCGCGCGATAGGCCGCCCGCTGGGCCCACCCGAGGTTGGTCGCCAGGCGTTCGCTGCTGTTGCCTCGCACGGACAGCGGATCCGCCCACGCTTGATCGCCGAGATAGGTCAACGCCAGGCCCTCTACCCAGTCCCAGGTGAGTACGTCGGTGACTTGTAGCAAATAGAGTCGTACCGTTTTGGTCGGCGCGTCCTGGGCCAGCGTCCGAACGCTGTTTCCGGCGGCTCCGGAGCGCGTTCCGAATTGTCGAGCATCCAGTTTGAGCCGCACAGCGTCTCTCCTTACTGCTTCCTCCTGAGCACGCGCCATGGCGCCTCGGAGTCGCGTGACATCGTCCGACACCCGCGTCGAGGCGCCTGTAATCCATCTGAGTTCACGTCGCATCCTGTCGTAACGCTGTAAAACCGATGACGAACCCTCACTGGATCCGCAGCCATAGAGCACGAGCAACGCGGCCAGGGCCGGAAGAGTCTTTCTCATTTGTGTCGTCTGACGAGAATGGTATCGCCGGTACTCAATCCCAGGGTGCCGGCGGCGCTTCCCCCCTGGACTGCTATCTCAACAAAGCCCGAACCGCCCACCAGGACATTGATGCGAGCGTCCTGGTAGCTGGTCGAGAGGCTCTCGATCTCGAGGCCGGCAATCTCGAAGCTCGGCGAGGGCGGGAGGTCGCGCAGTCGAAGGTTACTGATGGCATTCCCGAACCTATCCACGTGCAAAACCACGCCGACGACCTCATCTCCGCGCGCGAGCGGAAGGGAGTGCGGTAAGAGCGTTACACGATCGACCGGGGGACCGAACTCCGAGAGGGGAATGCCCGCGGCGAGGTGGGCGGCCGCCGGTGCAAAGACGTCTCGACCGTGAAACGTATTGCTCACCTCGTCCAGCCGATAGCGCGGATTGCTCAATTCGACTGCCGACGCCCCCTGAAGTGCCGCGTCGTCGCCGCTCACGGCGCTCTGGTCGGTCAGTACGTGGGTAAAAAGGCCGTTGTCGGGGCCGATGAAGACCCCGTGGCTGGTTGCAATGGCGACTGCTTTCCGCGCCGTGCCCACACCTGGATCAACCACCGCCACGTGGATGGCATCGGCAGGAAAGTATCGGTACGCCGTCCGAAGCAAAAAAGCCCCTTCGGCAACACTGTGTGGTTCGATGTCGTGCGAGAGGTCGATCAGGCGGGCGCGTGGCTCGATCGCCAGCAACACGCCTTTCATAACACCGACATAGGCTTCTTTCAGCCCGAAATCGGTGGTGAGGGTAATGATTGGGGTCGAAGTCACGAAACAGCGTACCACGCTGCCGGAAGGACTAGAATCCTGCAGCGCAGACGACTAAGAGCGGAGGCGGCCCACGTGCTTAAAGGATCCCTGGTCAATTTGCGGGCGGTGGAACCGGACGATTATCGCTTGTTGTGGCAGTGGACGAACGATCCGGACGTGATGGTTTATTGGGGGAGACCGGGTAATTCGCAATCGCTGCCCGAGGTGGCCCGCCTCGAAGAACTCCAGGCCGCGCGGGGAACCTCCCGCAAGTACATCGTGGAAACTGTCGAAGCTCTCCCGATCGGCCAGATCGACTATTACGATCTGGACTGGCAGGCTCGAAGTGCGTGGACCTCGATCATGATCGCCAATCAAGAGTTCTGGGGCGGGGGCTACGGTACCGACAGCATGCGCACGCTGCTGACGTATTTGTTCACGCAGATCGGCCTGCACCGCGTGTCGCTCGCTGCTCACGTGACGAATAAACGCGCCATTCGGTCGTATGAGAAAAACGGATTCAAGGTGGAGGGGACGCTGCGGGAATGGGCCTTCTTCAACGGCGCCTGGGTGGACGGCGTCTTGATGAGCGTGCTGGAAAGCGATTTCATGCAGCTTCGGTCCGAGGCGTCTACTCCGGCCGGCTCAGGAGCGTGAGGAACCCGGTCGCCAACGGCTGATTTGCCGCGGCGCAGACGGCGTGCGTGCGCGGGGTATATGCCTGCCCTCGCAGGTCGGTGACTACACCGCCGGCCTCGTGGACCAGAAGCACTCCCGCCGCGTAATCCCACGGATACGCGAAGCGATGGAGCATGGCATCGAAGCGGCCCGCGGCGACGTAGGCGAGGGCGAGCGCCGCCGAACCAATGTTGCGGGTGCGCAGCACACGTGGAGAAAGCGAGACGATGTCGTCCAGGCCGGCGCGTTGGCCCACGTCTTTCAGGTCGACCGTGATATGGACGACCGAATCGGCCAGATTTTCTACCCGGGAGCTCGTGATCCGAGCACCATTTCGATAGCTTCCCCGTCCGCGCCGCGCGGAAAATGTCTCCCGACGTATGGGATCGCAAATGACGGCGAGCAGCGGTCGATCGTCCTCGAAGAGAGCCATGCTGACGCACCACAGGGGCAGAGACCGCGAAAAGTTAAGTGTGCCGTCGAGTGGATCTACATACCAGGTGCGGCCGGACTTACCTCCGATGTTCGAGCCTTCCTCGCCCACGATCCCGTCGTCCGGGAACAACGATTTCAAACGCGAGACGATCAGCGCCTCAGACGCCGTGTCGGCGGCGGTAACGACATCTCCGATGCCTTTGGCCTGCACATCGATACGGTCGGTATCGAAGAACGACAGCACCAATTCCGCGGCCTGGTTCGCAACGTCGACGGTCGCGGCCAATTCGTCCTGCAAGGGCATGTACCTCTTCGCATAATCCGCGAGCTCACTGGCATGCAGCGCACGGGCACTCATTCTATGCACAGGGAATGGGGCAACGAGCACGGCGCGACGCGGACGCCGTCGTAGTCCGAGGTGCTTCAGCGCTACGCGCCGCTGACCGCCAGGCGCGACGCCGAGGGTGTGCGTGACCATAGCCGGCTACGGGATGACGGCTTACTCTGGTAGGAAGGCTTCTTCTACCACGGAATCTGTCGACACGACGAGGTGAATATTGTGCGCCACGCCATTGGAGAGAATCCGCTGCGGCGAGAGCTATAGCCGTCACCGAGAGCGTGGCACCGAGGCGGCGGAGCACTGCTTCACGGCTACGTCCATTCGCCGGGAATAATGCCGAGGTCCGATGCTCTGACTGCGTCATCCTCAGTCGAGGTGCGCTGATACGCGCCGAGGGCTTGGACACTCCGGGCGAGGATTTGGCGCCGGCGACGGGGATGCCGGTCCGCGGCGCCACGCGCGGTGCGAGCAATCCAGTCCCGACAGGAACGTGCTCGGGCGCCTCGGCGACGGTGTCTCCCATGCCGCTGCGCGACGCCACGCCGGATGCAAAGCACGCTCGTCGG
>DAINCT010000152.1:0-7949 GCA_036732245.1 Chloroflexota bacterium
GGGACGACCATCGGCCTTCGGAAGTTGTTGAGTGACTGACATCCCTGACCGCTTTGTGGTGATCGGCAATGGCGTGGCCGGTTCGACTGCGGCCGAACACCTTCGAAAAAATAGTCCGACGGCGGATGTGACGCTGCTGGCCGGCGAGCCGTATCCCCTGTACAACCGCGTGGCGCTGCCGATTTTCCTCAAAGGACGCGTGCAGGAAAAGAACGTGATGATGAGGACGCGCGAGGTGCAAGAGGCGAGAGGCGTCAAGCTGAAACTCGACACCTGGGTAACCGGAATATGCGCCGACGAGCGGACCGTGGTCACGGCAGACGGCACGGCGTTTCCATACGACCGGTTGCTGCTTGCCACCGGCGGCGTTCCGCACCCGCTCCCGCTTCCCGGCGCGGACCTCCACGGGGTGTACCAATTTCAAACACTGGATGACACGAAGGATCTCATCGCGCGGTGCGAGGAATCGGAATCGGCCGTGGCCTTGGGGGGAAGCTACATCGGCTACGAGTTAGCCGAGGCGTTTTCGCATCGCGGCCTGCACACTACCTGGATCATGCGCGGAGACCGCTTCCTGCGACGGCTCCTGGATGAGGACGGAGGCCGAGTCGTCGATTTGCTGGCTAAAGACCGTGGCGTGGACGTAATCTACAACGACTGGGCCGACGAGATCCATGGTAAAGACGGCGTGCCTACGTCGGTATCCACCACGGGCGGACGCAGTGCTCCGGCCGACATGGTTGGGTACGGCATCGGTCTGCGGTACTACACAGAACTGGCCGAAAGCATCGGATTGGATGTACGCAAAGCGGTCATCACCGACGAGTATCTGCGTACTTCTCGCCAGGACGTCTTCGCCGCCGGCGACGTTGCGGAGTTCTACGACGTCATCATCAATCGGCACAACCAGATGGGGACCTGGGATAACGCGGCCTCACACGGTCGCCTCGTCGCACAGAACATGCTGGGTAACGAACTGGTCTATATCGAGGTGCCGACCTACGTGACGACCATGTTCGGATCGAGATTGAGTGTTCTGGGCCTCACGCCGGAAAGTCATCCCGACCTCGAGCGCGAGGTTCAGTTCAACACGGAGACTCGAAAGTATAGAGCGCTCTTCTTTCACGAGGGCAAGTTGGTTGGGGCGGTCATCATCGGGATTCTCAAGGGGCGCCGAAAACTCGAGGAGTTGATCAAGGGACGCCACCCTATCGAGGGCGACCGACGCGCGCTGTTCGATCTACTCGGCCCGATCGATGTGGCGGAGGCACACGAAGACTAGAGGGGCAACCGGCCAACAACTCTCCCCGCACTTTCGAAAACGGCTATAAGATGAAGCAGATCTTCGAGGTGGTGACATGTTGAGATCCGGGATCGAGTTGCTGCTGGCCTTGTGCAGCATCGGCGCTGCCGGGGTGATCGTGATCCGCCTGATAGACAACCAACGTGAGGCTGGACGCAAGGACAAGTAGACGTACGCAGGGGACCCCGCCGAGACTTGACGATAAATTCCGGGTGAGGTTCGCGCGTCCGGTCGTTAAACCGAGGTGCGAACTCGTATGGAGGTCTGGCCGGCGGCGTCGAAAAATCGTCCCGGGGACAGACTCGGCGGCACGTGGGGGCTCTGGCCGATTGCTTGAAGCGCCACACGCGCCCCGCAGATAAATGCCATCGAGACTCCGTGGCCTGAATAGCCTGCGGCCACGTACATATCGTGCTCGTACGGCACAACTCCCACCAGCGGCAACGCGTCGGGAGTGAACCCCATGATTCCGGCCCAGCGATATTCTATGGGCGTGTCGGCACCCACGATCGAAGCGCAGAAGGCATCGAGGGAAGCGTGAATCTCGTCGTGCAGGCATTCGTCCGTTCCGACCTCGGCCGCTAGGTCGAGATCGCGCCAGCCGCCAACCACAAGTCGACCCTCGGGGGTCTGACGCCAGTATTGATAGCCGTAGTTGGCGTACATCGGAAAGGGCACGATCACCCGATCGACACGACGAGTGGCCGCGACCTGGCCGCGCGTGGGCGCGATCGGCATAGCGGGCATCAGGACACTGGTGTACGCGTTCGTCGCCATGATGACGGTGTGTGCGCGGATTTCGCCGGTCGACGTGACAAGCACGTGCGGGGTACCGGATCGTATCTCAAGCAGCGGGGAGCGTTCGAAGATTCGAACACGCCCGCCGGCCGTGCGCGCGACTCCGCGCACAAACGCGGCGGGGTTGATCTCGGCATTCCCCGGGTAGTACAAGCCTCCAGCGTACATTCGGTCGAGGGGCCGAGGAAGATCCTCCGCTGCAACCAGGCACGCGTTAAACCCGGCCTCAGCGATCCGGTCCGCGGTGGCGACGAGAAGTTGCACCTCGTCGTCTGAGACGGCCAGGGACATGCTGCCCCGGCGTAGGTAGTCGCAGTCGATTCCGTATTCATCCACTAGATCCGCCATGAGGCGGTTATTGTCGACCGTCAGCCGCCACAGAGCGCATGCCTCTTCGAAACCGACCAATTCACAGGCCTGACCGAACGGCATCGCCGGGCCCGCCAGGACAAATCCGGCATTGCGGCCGCTCGCGCCGCTCGCGAGCGTACGGCCTTCAATGAGCACGACTGTGGCGTCCGCGTCTCGCAAGGCATACGCCGCACCGGCCCCACATAAACCGCCTCCCACGATCGCCACATCGGCTTCGACGGTTCCCTGCAGTTCTGGATAGTGAAAATCGTCCGGATCTATCCAGAGAGGATTGTTCAACGATCCACGCCGGTAATGCGAAGACCGGAATGAGACTTGTAAATGCGATTGAGTGTAATTAAGAGGGCCGTGCACTCTTCTACGTAGCGCGACGTTGCCAGGCGTCCGGCGCTCAGGGCCCGCACCCCGGCGATTCCATTTGCGAGACGAACCACCAGTCTACGGGCCTCGGTGTCATCGGAGGACACCAGCACATCGGTATCCAGCTCATGATCGAGATCGGCCAGGGCATGCGCGTCGACGGTTTGAAATGCGCTCACGATTCGCGACGCTGGGAGTAAGCGCGCGACCTCTTGCGCGGCGGACCCGACCTCGACCGTGAGGGCCACCGGACGGCCCTCGCGGAACTCGATGGGCGCGATGGTGCTGATCACGATTTGAGACTCGAGGCTCGCGGCGAGCCGTGGAAGTGTATCGAGTAACCCGGAATACGGAATCGTGAGAACGGTCAAATCTGCTTCAGAAACCGCAGTCGCATTGGTCGCGCCTGTGATAATCGCCTTTCCCCCGCAGGCTTCTGCCAACTCGAACGCGATATCATGCGCGCGGTCGGCGGAGCGGGACCCAATAATCACGGTATGGCCTGCAATCGCCAGGCGCTGGGCCAGACCGCGGCCCTCCGGGCCCGTTCCACCGACCAGCGCGATACGCCAGATTTCAGGCTCGGGCGAAGACATCGATCATCGCTTTCACATCGTCTCCCAACGGATAAAGAATCGGGCACGTTGCCCCGGTGTCGACGTATTCCTTCACCTTGGCGCGCACCTCGTCCGGCGTACCGGCCGCCGTAATCATCTGCACCACATCATCCGGAACCAGTTTCATGGCCGCACGAATCTGATCTTCGGTCGCAGGCCAGCTAAGAACCTGATTGATCTCGTTCAAGAGATCATCGCTCACGCCGCTCGCCTTCATGATGTGAGGCTGCTGACCGAGGTACTGCGTTACGAGTTCGCGGGCATTATCCAGGGCCTTCGCGCGGTCCTCATCCATCGACACAACCACCAGTTGTGGTCGATCCACGTCTTCCAGAGAACGCCCCGCTTTTTGCGCGCCGGCCTCGATCCGGGCAATCGCCCGCTCGTTGTACTGGGCGGAAACCAGGTAGTTCATGAGCACGCCATCGGCGATTTCTCCGCCGAGTTCCAGCATCTGATCGCCGGTGGCCCCGATGAAAATCGGAACGTTTTTCGGGCCGCGAGGTCCATGCACGATGTCGATCTCCACATCGTGCAACTGGACGAACTCGCCCTCAAACGTCACGGTCTCCATCGCCAGGAGACGCCGCACGACTTCGATCACCTCGCGCATGGCCTTTAGCGGTTTGCGCCGGTCCACGCCGACTTTGGAGGCGAGAGGTTCCCACCAGGCGCCGAAGCCGCAGATGATCCGGCCCGGAGCCAGATCGTCAAGGGTCGAAAACGTGGCCGCGGTCACGGCAGCGTTCCGGGTCCAGGTATTGATGACACCGCTTCCCACGCGTATGCGATCCGTCACCGCGGCAAAGGCCGCCATCGGCACGATAGCGTCGCGCACGAGGCGTGATTCCGCTTGCCAGACGGACTCAAAACCCCTCTGTTCCGCGTAACGCACATACTCCATGCCGTCGCGGATGGGGTGCTTGTCCTGCAGATATAAACCGACGCGTTCAATCCCAGCCGCCATCGCCGCCTCCCACCTTTAAGGGTCCGTCTACGGTTCCTCGCAGTATAACGAGGAGAAAAAGGCTATGGGGTGACCGCGTGGCGCTGGAGTCCGTGCAGGCGCGCAAAGGTCTCACGCGTTATCACCATTTTCACTTCCTCGTGGTACCCGATACGAGGAGAAAAGCGCCGTCGTTTGTCGGCCACCGTGAATCCTACCCGGAGGTAGCTCCGTTGTGCCCGTGTGTTCGATTCATAGGTGTGCAGATAGATCGAGTCGAATTCCAGGTCTGCGAAAAGGTGGCGAATGAACGTCACGATCGCGTCGGTCCCGTATCCGTGTCCCCAATATTCCTGTTCGCCCAGATAGACCCCGAGTTCGCCGGTCTGACGACGCCGATCAACGTTGTAACAGCTCACCATGCCGATGAGCGATCCATCTTTCATTAGAATGGCATAGCTGATTCGCTTGCCATCAGATGGCCAATCGCGCTGGCCGACACTTTCTCTGAACTGCGAGTACGAGCGCCCCCCGGGAATGGTTCCACTCCAGTACTGCAGGGTATCGTCTCCGCTCCAACGAAAGCGCCGCTGCATTTCATCTTCGGAAAAGCCCCAAGAGGCGGGACGTAACCGAGTTTTCTCGCCGTCTACAATCCTATGCACCTGCGGCCCCGTAGTCGCTCATTTCAGTATTCTAGCGAAGCCGCCGGCACAATTTGTTCCCCGCGTGCTTCCCACCGTTCGGGAGGAAATCGATGATCGTTTGTCAGGCGTGCGGCACGTCCAACCCGCCCGACGCCGCCTACTGTTCGGAGTGCGCTCGAAAACTTGACCCTGAAACCCAGAACGCGGTGGCGCAACAGCGAGCACAGCACTCTGCTACGGGAATAAACTGGTCCACCGTGGTGCTCGCGCTCATCGTGGTCGTGGTCGTGGCTGCAGTGCTCGTGCTGGTTATCACGCATGTGCTGTGACTCTACAAGCCCTTCAGACCTGGCCGGGGGCTGTAAGGGACTCATCGCAGCCGAAACACGGCGATGAATGAGGCGAGGACCAGAGGAAGGATAAGGACACCGAGGTTTGGGGCCCCGAACTCGAGGCCCCCCAGGAGCGCAAAACGCGCGTAACGAGCGATGATGTACCCGCCCACGACCCAGACGACGGCGGCGACCTCCAGGGGCCGGCTGGTACGCCGTTTTGCCAGCGGAGCCATCGCGGCCGCCACAGCGAAACCGACCGCTATGGCCGCAAAGAAGTTCAGGTAAGTCAAGCTCGCTACCGGTGATCACGGAAGGGGCGCGGGATGGATACCCGCTTCGATGCGATCGAGATCCCAGTCTCGGTACAGGCGCGGCAGCATGTCGTACGGTGTCCAATCGGCCTGCTGACCGTATTTCCCGGCATATTCCTTCAAGGTCTCGCCCACATAGTCAAACTTAATCTGGCAGATGCGAAGGCCCACGGGAAGCACGATGGCGCAGGTGGTGTGATTGCTGATTTCCATGGTCCAGCGAGAGATGTACCCTACGTCCCCCACGCCCGCGCATTTGCAGACGGAGAGGCCGGACCGTCCGATGCTGCTGCGGGCGTGCATGGTCGTGGTGTAGCCGTTTCTGGCGCCGATGATCTCCTGTGTATGCGCCAGAATCGTGGTCCCCGGCTTGATCGTGATGGTGCTCGACGCCGCAATTGGGTCTCCCCAGAAAGCGAGCGCCTGCTCCTCATGGGTGAAGTCGATCGTCTCCAGGTACTTCGTCGGCTGAAAATACCATTCGCCGAGCCGACAGTCGTATGAATTTGTGCCGAGTTGACGCATGTCGAACGGCTCGATGACGATGTTGCCCTGGTCCCGCTCTTCGACGATGCGCTTGTCTGACAGAAGCACCGGATCCCCCTGGAAAGTTTCGTGCGCGATTCTATCAGCATTCAGGCGCGAGAGGACGCGGACGGGGTGCGCGAAGCGCCGAAGTATACTGTGCCATCTCTCATCTTGGACGGATCATGCCACAGGACTGCATGCGGGCGTTTGACCGCGAAATTCTGTCGTTTCTCGCCGCTCAGGGCATCGACACAACCATCGTGCGGCTGGACACGCCGGCAGACAGACAGTTTGGCGAACGAGCAACCAACGTCGCGTTTCTGCTCAAGAAGGAGCGGAACCAGGCGCCCCGGCAGATCGCTCAGGATATCGCACAGGGTTTCGATCTTGACACATATCGACTGATTCAGGCGGTAGAGCCCGCTGGACCCGGCTTCATCAATTTTCGGTTGAATTACGAGTCATTCACTCCCCTGGTGATTGGCGAAGTTCGGGCATCCGGGCAGGAATACGGCGGCGGAGTCATTGCGGAGGCCGAGCAGGTGGTGGTCGAACATACCTCCGTCAACCCGAACAAGGAATGGCACATCGGGCACGTGCGCAACGCGGTATTGGGAGACGTAGTGAATCGTGCCCTACGGCGAGCCGGCCACTCGGTAGCCGTGCAGAATTACATCGATGACACCGGTCTACAGGCCGCCGAGGCCGTCCTCGGGCTGAGAGACTTCCCTGAACCGCGACGCGCGGGCGAAAAGTACGACCACTGGCTCGGCCGAATGTACGTCAAAATCGCCGGAGAAATTGCCTCGGAGCCGGAATTGCGCAAGCGTCTGGTGGAACTCGATGCGGGGGTGCAAGCCCGATCCTCCGAAACGCCTGATGTGGAGGCTGAAAGGGCCAGTATATCGGCTCGGCTCGACAACTTGACGCACCTCAAGCAGCGAATTCTGGGCGTCATGCACGAGTTGGAAGCCGGCCAGTATCACGACGTGATCGTCGGTCTACTGGATGCGCAACTGCAGACCGCGTATCGACTCGGAATCTATTACGACTTACTCAATTGGGAAAGCCACCTCGTCCAGTCACACGTCTTCGAGGAGGCGATCGAACGGGTCACGCAGTCCCCGCAGGTGTTTCAAGCCACCGAGGGCCGGTACGCCGGGGCGCTCATTATCGTGACCGACGATTCATCGCTGGAGGAGGGTGAACCCAAGGCTGAGGTGCTCATTCGTTCGAACGGCATCCCGACGTATGTGGGCAAAGACATCGCGTACCACATGTGGAAGTTTGGGCTCCTTCCGGAGCGCATCAAATACGTCGAATTTCACGACCAACCCAACGGAAATATGTTGTGGTCGACTGCGCTCGATGGTGAGAGTCGATCCAGTGAAAATCCCGACCGAGTGATCAACGTCATCGCAGTCAATCAGACCCTTCCTCAGCAGGCTGTCAACCAGGCACTGCGGGTCGCAGGGTTCGAGGAAGCAGCCGATGAGCTGTTCCACCTCGCCTACGGTCTGGTAAGTACGCGAGAGGGCAAGATCAGCGGCCGGAAAGGAACTTCGGTGTCCGCCGACGCGGTGATTGACGAGGCGGTGCGCGTGGCGCACGAGCGCATCAAGGAAAAGCGGAGCGCAGATCTCACCGACGAGGAGATGCGCGAAATCTCAGAGGCAGTGGGCGTGGGGGCAGTTCGGTATTTCATGGTGCAGTACAACCCTCTGCGGGACAT
>DAINCT010000153.1:0-7938 GCA_036732245.1 Chloroflexota bacterium
ACCGTATTGGGATTGATCGCGAGCTCCGCCACGATCTGCTTGATGGTCGGGAGTTGGTCCCCGACCTCCAGCATGCCGAGACGGAGCGCATGTTTTACCTGCTGCACGAGTTGCAGGTACGGGGCAAGACCTGATCGAGGGTCGAGTCGGAATGTAATCACCTGTATCTATACTCCTAAATATCTAGGAAGATAGGTAAAGTCTATTACTCGGAAGATACTTTGTCAACCCATTCTTCCGACGATCCGCGTTTGTCGCTCGTGTTGGCGCGATGAGGGGCCCAGGAGATTCGTGCAGGTGTACACTGGTGAGCCAATTCCAATCAGGATGGTGTATAACTCGTGACTGACACCCGCATCAATCCTCCCTTCAGCGCCGCCGAACGACCGATGCTCGAGTCGTGGCTCAATTATCACCGGGACACACTGGCCGTTAAATGCGATGGCCTCTCGGCCGAGCAGTTGCGAACGCGTGCCGTTCCACCCTCCACGCTTTCCCTGCTGGGTCTGGTTCGACACATGGCGGAGGTCGAACGAAGCTGGTTTCAACGGACCATCGCCGGAAGAGATGCTCCGCCACTGTATTACACCGAGGAGGATCGCGACGGTGACTTCGATAATGTGGATGAGGCCGATCCAGACGGGGCCTTTGCGACCTGGCGCAGGGAATGCGAGACCGCACGGGAGATACTTGCCGGCGTCTCGTCCCTCGATGATCTAGCCGAAAAGCGACGACCGGGAGACTTGGTCTCGGTGCGTTGGATCCTGGTGCATATGATCGAGGAATACGCCCGCCACAACGGCCACGCAGATTTGCTCCGTCAGCGCATCGACGGAGCGGTCGGGGAGTGAGGCGCTCCTTGCGATGCCGGCGCTCTCGTGCAGAGTTGCGTTTGTCACTCCCGACATTGCCAGGATCTTTGTAGATGAAGCTTTTCCTGCCGTTCGGCCGGCGGCACACTGGGGGACCGGGCGCATCGCCACGCCGGGCGATGCCTACGTCCATCGCGCTGAGGTTGCCTCACCGTTTGTATTCGGCATGGTGCAACCGGCGGCATGGGAAAGTCGGTGGCCGGCTCGGGCCCACAAATTTCCTACGAAACGTTGCGGGCCGTCTCAATCACGGCCATGGCACCATTGCACATGAAAGAAAGCTCGGTGCCCACGGCGAGAAAGCTGACGCCTGTGGCCAGAGCGGCCGGCACGCTTTCGCGGTCGAGCACGAAAACACCGAATGGGATCTCGCGTTCCGTACAGGCGACGCGGATCGCGGCCATCGCCTCCTGCACGGCCGGATGATCCACCTGCCCCAGCACGTTCATACTCCCGGATAGATCGTACGGTCCGATCAGGACGCCGTCGATCCCGGGCACATCCAATATGCCGGCCAGGTTACGTACGGCGCTGATGTGTTCGATCTGAATGATCAACGATAGTTGCTCGTTGGCGTTCGCCACGTACTGCGCAAAATTGAGTCCGTAGCCGTGGGCCCGTGCGACGCCCACACTCCGTCCTCCGAGCGGGGGATATCTCGCGTGTTCGACGGCCCGCCATGCTTCGGCTTCCGAGCACACCTGTGGCACGATGAGCCCGTCACAGCCAATGTCCAGGGCCTTGTGAATCCAGACCGGCGAGTTCTCGGGGATGCGAACCAATGTGTAGCAGTCGCCGCGCACCGCCCGCACCAGATCTTCCGCCGTCTCGATGCCGAGTGCGCCATGCTCCAGGTCGATGAATAGCCAGTCCAGTCCTGTCATGGAGAGAGCCTCAACCACGGCGGGGGATCCGACCGTTACGAGCGTGCCCAGAGCCGGTGAACCGGATCGAATGCGCTGCTTGAAGGACCGTTTGGTCATGTGGCTCCCGATGGTCGCCCTCGTGCGCATACACGTCATGCAGACACCAGAATCGAGGTTTACTCTATTCCATCGTACGCTCCGACGGTTACGCGGTGAGCAACTCGACTTGGTCCGTGGCCGGTGGCAGGGCCAGCAGACGGCGCAGCATGCCGACATGCGGCAGAAGATACTCTTCCCGCAAGACGCGATACTCGTCTCTGGTCATCTCGCCGGGAGAGAGACGCATACCCGTGCGTGTGGGCTGCAAACGTGCTCCGAAGCACCGCAGACCGTGCAGCGCCCCGAATAGACCGTGCGATGCGTCCCCGTCAAGCGCGTGGGCTCTGGAAAGCAGTCCCAGCCATAGCTCGGTATCTTCCGGCAGATCGAGCCGGCGTGGATCGGCGACCCTACCCCGATATTCAACCTCGTCCGGTGCAAGCGCTGTGGCCAGAACACAGTCCGCGAATGGGAGGGGATGGATAGCCGCTTTAAGTGTTCTCATCCTCAGACACCTCCGAGTAGGCGCAACCGGGAGCCGAAGAGGTGGTGAGGAGCAGCCGGTGGACCGTCGAGGACGGTGGGGGTTCCGACCGTGCGGCTCCCTAGCTATAGGCTACGGGACCGATGTTACGGCTGTGTTAGAGATATGAGGCGGGAGTATTACGCATGAACAGGTGCACTTTGTCGGCTACATTACGTAGCACACATAGCAGTAAAGTTGCGGATACATTCTCCTCTGAAGAGGCGTAGACTCTCTTTCAGGAGGCGATCATGCAACCACCCACCAGCTTTCGACAGAAGATGTGGTACAGCTTCGGCCAGTTCGGCAACGGCGTGTACAACGGCCTCAATAACGCGATTATGGGCCTCTTCGTCAGTGCGTTCACGGGAAACCCGTTCATCATCGGCTACCTTTCCAATACCCGCACGATCGAAGGCGTCGTGATCCAACCGATCGTGGGACGCTGGAGTGACCGTTCAAATGGACGGATGGGGAGGCGGCGCCCGTTCATCCTCTTCGGTATTCCTCTGTCCGTGCTCTTTTTGATTCTGACCCCCCTGGCAGGACACGCCGGGAGCCACTGGGCGCTGCCGCTGATTATCGTGTCGATCATTCTGTTTTCGATTACCTGGAATATCGCCGGGGACCCGTACCAGGCACTCATGATCGACATCACGCCGGAGCGCGAGCGGTCGCTCTTCAATGCCATCCTTTCCGTGATTGCGCTGGTGGGACAGGTGGCGATCCTGTTGTACGCCAGCGTGGCCTCCATCAAGAAAAACAACATCCCGGATCCCATCTTCTATCTGTGCGCCGGATTCTTGCTGCTCACCTACGCTGTGGTGTTCTTCGGCGTACGCGAGCCGAAAGCAGCATTTGCGCAGGCACGCCGCGAGGACAAGATCCCACTGCGGGTCTATATCGAGGAGATGCGCACGTTTAAAGAGTCGTTCAAGCTCCTGGTGAGCATCTTCTTCCTCTGGACCGGCTTGAATGCAATTCTGCCGTACCTCACCGTTTTCACCAAGCATGTGATGCACGTCGATACATCGCATGCCATCCGCATCTATCTCGTCATCATTCTGGCCAGCGCCCTGGCTGCCTATCCATTTGGGCGACTCGGTGCGCGCTACGGGAACCGACCGTTCATCGCGTTGGGTACGGTCTTGATGATCGGTGCCGGAATCGGCGGCACGTTTGCCCCTTCCTATAACTGGCTGTACCCGGTGGCTATCCTGGCAGGTATCGGCTTTTCATCGACCACTGCCCTGACCTACCCCTACCTGTCCCAGCTCGTGCCCAGCAGCAAAATGGGGGTCTTCACGGGTTTGCAGGCGGCATTCTCCTCGGTCGCGGTACCGATTAGCGTCGGGGTCACCAGTCTGCTCATCGACCTGTTTGGATATCGCAGTATCTTCGTCATGCTGAGTGTGATGATGGTCGTCGACGTGTTCATTCTGCTCTCAATCGACGAAGATGCGGCGCGGCGACAGATCCAGACCGTTGAAGAGGCTGAGGATCGACACGGCTTGAGAGTAGTCGCCGCTCCTGCCTGAAGCGCCTCGAGAGTGCATCGATATACATGCTTCGGCATGCTTCTTGCGTCTGTTCAACGGCATACACTCGCGTAATCATCTAGGCTGGAGAATGTAATGGATGCCGTATGTCCCAACTGCGGCGACCAACTCGTAGACTACCGTACAGATCGTCAATCCACCGGGGGACGTGAGGCAATTCTCACCTGGATGATTTGCTCCAGATGCCGGCATGTAGGTCTAAAAAAGTGGATGATTGTACACGCGGAGAACCCGAAACCTCAGCCATGGGCCGGGCATGCCGCCGACGATACGCCGCAGTCGCGTAACTCCCGGGCACGCTAAAACGGTCCCCGGTCGAGGATGAGGCCGGTTCAGCACATGACGATCGGGCTCAGTGCCCGGACGTGGAATCGTCCCCTTTTGAGCGCTCGAGCCGCTCCCTACGACGTAGCGCGGCCTGATACTCATCGGCCAGCCCACTCTCGCCGGACTCCCGATAGACTGCCAACTGCTCGACCGAATAATTACGCGGGACCGACTTGAGGATGGGAAGACCGCGATAGCGCCGATACATGGTGAAGAAGATGAGACCGGCGATCACCCAGAGCGGTCCGGCGACGCGGCCGATCTCATTGGTCAAGATGACCATAATCAGGACGGCGAACAGGAGCAACATACCGATCACGCCCACGATCGGCACCTCGTAGGTGCCGCTGGGGCGCCGGATGGGAACGTTCCAGGGAACGCGGAAGGTCCGCGGTGTTTCTGTGTCGGTGAAGCGGAGACGCAGGAGCGCCACAAATACCAGCAGGTAGTTCACCGCCGCACTGAAGGCATACATCTCGGCCAGAGACTGGAGCGCATTGGGCGTGAATCCCGCAGCGATCAGCTCACCGATGGCGATCGCGCAGAACACGGCCAGCGCCACTAACGGGGTCTGAAAGCGTGGTTCAATGTATTCAAAAAATTTGGGCATGAGGTCGTGCGAGGCCATCGAGTATACGATCCGGCTTGAGCCATAGACCCCGGAATTAGAGGAAATCAGGAGCAGGGTCGTGCCGAGCACGGCGATCACCGGCGCCAGAAATGGGCCGATCGTGGGAAGATGCTGCGCCAACCAGATCATGGGCGCATTTTCGTGCTGTTTATGCAGCTCGCTACATGCGCTGGCCGTGAGGTGTCCACAAAATTTGGCTCCCGTGGAACTCGGATCGTAGCTCTGCCAGGGGAGGATTCCCAGCGCCAGGTTGCTGAGTGAGATGGCGTAGGCCAGGATCGTGAGAATAAGTGCGACCGACGTCCGTGGGATGACCGCCGTGGGGCGTTCCGTCTCCTGCGCGGCCTGTGAGATCGACTCGAGACCGACGAAGGAGATAATCGCCAACGATGTGCCGAGCAAGAGTCGTGACGGCTCGAAATGCATGAAGAAGCCTGATGTCTGATGCCAATAGAACGATGGATTGAAGGCAAAGAGAAAGCCGATGAAGATCAGCGTGCTTTCGGCCAGAATGTCCACTGCTCCGGCGATCTCGTTGAGCTTCGACGATTCACGCACTCCAACCGTGTTCAAAATCAAGAGCAGGATGACCAACACGATTGCTTCGAGAATGATCCACGGCAGGTGATTGACCGGCCCTGGAAGCAGTCGGTTGAGATAACTCACGGAGATGTAGGCGAACAGCGCGATATCGACCGTAAAGGCGAGCAGGACCGACCATCCGGCGGTGAAGCCGAAGATATCGCCCAGTCCGCGGGTCACCCACAGTTGGCCACCGCCGGACATGGGGTACATAGCCGAGAGCTCGGTGTACGCTAGCCCGATCGTGGCATAGATGATGCCGGCGAAGAGAAACGCGATATTGGATGCCCCGGCCGCCGTGGCGATGACCAACCCCAGCGCGACATAGATGTCCGCGCCGACATCGGCGTATCCCCAGGTGTACGATCCCCACGGGCCAACCGCCCGACGAAGCTTATGCTCGGTCGAGGGAGGGACTGCAGCAGCGTCGGCCAAGCACGGTCTCCTTCAACATTCTCTCCAGCGAAGCAAGCAGGGGCGATCGATGACGCGGTCGAAAGCCCGATGCGCATGTTCCGAGCCACGATGCGGCATCTACACGCTAACAACACGTATAGAGGCACGGCAACCGGTGCGCGGGCACCTGACTATCCGGAGTGTCCCGATGGTAGGCCGGACGCGCCGGTGTCGGTCTGAATGCTCCGCAATGCCTCGGTGAGCCACGGCACCGGGGCTGTCCAATTCTGTTGGAAGAATCCGTACCAATCCAGCGTTCCGTAGGTTCGATTTCCTCCGGTCGATTGGGTTGCATTCGCCGACCAGTACGCCCAGCTCAGGTGCTTGCTGCCGATGTATTGAATGAGACTTTGAAACCACTGTCCTTGAGACCCAGGTATTGAATCCGACACACATCCCACGTTGTAATTGCAGGTTCCAAACTCTCCAACCCAGACCGGAGCGGCATACGGGCGCGAGGCATCCGCCGTGATATATCCCCAGTACTGGTCCCATACCGCTGCCAGACTTGCGTAGCTCGTCGTCGAATTGAACCAGGGGCAGCCGGAGTTGCAATTGTCCACCCCGTAGTCGTGCGTCGAATACACGAGCTGACTGCGGGCCGAGGTTCCGTTTGCAAACTGAAGTGAAACCGGAGCGGTTGCCACGCCCATCAGATTGCCACCCCACCAGTAGCTGGGCGCGGTTCCGTAGTACTGCACCCCTTCCACCATGACCAGAAGATGCGGATTTGAAGCCAACACTGTATTCCCGGCGCGCTCCGCCGCCATCTTCCAGTCGGTCGCGGGATCGCCATTGCCCCAGCCTGCGACGCCATGCGGCTCGTTTCGCAGGTCGGCTCCGACCACGATGTTACTGGCCGCGTACCTCTGCGCCATCGTGGTCCAATCGCGGTCGAAGGAGCTTTCGGGATAGTCGGCCGTGTACCAGAGGCCGTTTTCCTGCGAACTCCAGCCTGCGTCGGAACGATGATTGTCCAATATGACCGAGATGCCGATCGCGCCGGCATAGGTGATGATGCGGTCCAGGATATCCAGCGCGTGCAAGCCCGCCAACTCGGGGTTCGCCCCCACATGCGCCGTGACGATGGGATTTTGCTCTACCAATTGATCCGAGAAGGGCAGGCGGACGGTGTTGTAACCGGCACGTTTGATGGTCCAGAGAATCGACTGATACGGCTCGTAATCGAGCCCACCCACCACAAAATCCTGTTGTTCCGCGCCGTACCAGTTCAACCCTGCGAGATGTACCGGGCTGTTCGTGGCATCCACCATCTGCGTTCCCACAGCATGGAGCCAGGAAGGCACCGCGGAAAGGAGCAGATCGGCCATCGACGGGAGCGATGCCGGATCGGGGCCGCGCTGTGCCAGGACGATCACCACGTTCTGCCAGAGGGCGACCAGCACGGTTTCGTTTCCCAGTTGCCAGGCACGAACGGCATCCGCCGAGGTCAGACGCGGTAAGCCGGCGGTGCGGACTCCGAGCGGAAACGGGGTCAGCCGCAGCGCAGTATTTGCGCGTGCCAGATTGTCGTATGCGGTGCGGGCGCTGACGGCATCCGTGAACAGCGAGGCAGAATTGTAGACGTCGTCTCCGGAACCCACCCGGGCTAATTCGACATAACGGGAGATCGAGCCGAGCGGGACCACGGCCGTGATGGGATGGGAACGCGCGGCGATCGGCGGAGGACTGGATGACCGAAAAGCGCCGCCGTCCAATTGCGTGGCGGCATCGTTGAGTAGTGATGGATCGAGCACCATGAGCGATGGGCTCTTGATGACCGGACCGGTGCCGGTCGGCGCCAGAAATACATTTGGAGTGGGCTGGACGGTGGCTGGTGCTCCGGGAATCGGAAGAGCAAGGCGTGTTTCAAGTCCATTCGCGGCTGTCCAGAGGCGTTCGAGCTGCCGGAGAGCTGTTTGTTCGATCGTGCCGCTCACGCGGGCACTATACCTCAGTACCAGCTCGAACTCAATTGTTCCGGAGGTGGATACGACGGCAATCGTAGTCATGCCACCTCGGC
>DAINCT010000154.1:0-7929 GCA_036732245.1 Chloroflexota bacterium
AGCCGATAGCTGGAGGTAGTCTCCTCCATGAAGAGTTTGCGTATACGTCACAAAGCCCAGCAAGAGGATAGGCTGCTCATCAACCAGCTCAATATGGACAGCACTGAGCGACGGTGGCGTTCGGTACGCGCGCACGGCGAGATAGGGTAATCGCTCCTGCAGTGCGTTCGGGAGTTCGTCCTGCAGCGCCCTGATACGCTTCTCTTGCTGCGAGGAGCCCAGACTCGCGAGGACTCGAGCATCGGCCGTGTACATGACGACAGGAGCATCCGCCCTAGCTTTCAGCTCATCGTCTTCGACCACACAGTCAAGAATCGTGGTGAGCAGTTGAAACACGCTGGTGCCGCTTGTCTGGACCAGCACTGCCGATCGGACACATGGCCCGATCTCGTCAAACCGCTCATGCAGGTATGCTGCCAGGCTCTCATACGCCTCTTTTTGCGTCTGGTAGATCCCGTCGATGCCACCTCGATGCGATCCCAGGGCCTTCATCATGGCGTCGATCGGCGCTCGCTCGGAGCTGGTCAGCGGGTGGGACTGCAAGGTCGCACCTCTCTGCGCCGCCTTGTCAAAACCAGCCAGTACGCGGTTAATCGTTGCCACAGAGTGACCGAGATACGTGGAACGTTCATAGCGCTGGAGTGTTTCCGCACTGAGATTGCAGAGTTCGGCAAACGTCTCCTGCGTCAGACGTCGGGACTCGCGGGCACCCTTCAAGGCACGCGCAAAGCCATCGACCACATCCAGGTCAAGGGATCCGTGCCTGCCCAACCCTTAAATCCTCCTCGCCTCCCATGGAGCCAGTGTATGACACACCCTTCTTAGGGTCAATTCCGTCACGAGAGACGTCAGGCCGTCACCGGCTACATCACAAAGCGTATCGAGTTGCCGGAAATCCGTCAATCGCATTTGCGGTGGACAAGCCGTTCCGCGTTTGAGAAGCTTTCCCAAGGACCGCAACTGGCTGCGGAGCTTTTCCTGCACCGTCGATCCGAGAGCCGGATAGGGTCGTCTTTCGGACAACAGGGGATCGAGCCTTCGCGCCAGAGTGTTCGACCGAGGAGGTGCTTCCGCAACGAGAGGCATTGGCGAGCCCGGTCTCGCCGGTCTGGGGCGAGGCACGAGGGAGTGTGAAACCATAGACGGGACCTAAGAGGAGGAGTGACATGCGTGGCGTCTTTCCCGCCTTGGTGGGCGTGTTGGCCGCCGTTACCTGATAGAGCTGCTCATTCGGCTCATATTGTCGTGTAGTAGTGTCCCTCTGGAGGAGGATCGAGCTTGAAAACCACATTTCGCATGTTCGCCGCGGTTGTTGTCGTGGCGTTCCTTTCTATTTCGGCTGCGCCGCTGCGGGCCGCTCCAGCTCACGCCGCTGTGACGATCACCATCGCGACGGTGGATAACCCGCAGATGATCGATATGGAGCACCTCACCCCTACTTTCACGAAGAAGTACGGCATCAACGTCAAATATGTCGTCCTCCCGGAGAACACGCTTCGCCAGAAGATTACGTCAGACGTGGCGACGGGTGGTGGCGTCTTCGACCTGGCAACCGTCGGCACATACGAGGTGCCGATTTTCGCGAAGAATAAATGGATTGTCAATCTCCAGCCGAAGTTCGCCGGTCTGAGTGCCGCGGACCGAAACGCATACGCCCTCGGTGATATCCTTCCAACGGTCAAGCAGGGACTGTCGTATAAGGGCAGCCTGTACGCGCTTCCCTTCTACGGTGAGAGCTCGATGACGCTCTACAATAAGAAAATATTCGCCGCGGCGCATCTCACGATGCCCTTACACCCGACGTGGACCCAGATTCAGTCGTTTGCGCAGAAGTTGAACAAACCCTCCCAGAACCAATACGGCATCGTGCTTCGCGGGTTGCCGGGCTGGGGCGAAATGGGCGCACCAATGACAACCGTGATCAACTCGTTCGGCGGTGAGTGGTTCAACCAGAAGTGGCAGCCCCAGTTGACCTCGCCGGCTACCAGCAAGGCAATCACCTTCTACGTGAACCTGCTCAAGACCTACGGGGAACCAGGCGCCAGCAGCAGCGGGTTTACGGAATGTGAAACGGCGTTTTCGCAGGGCAAGGGAGCGATGTGGGTCGATGCCACGTCGGCTTCTGGTCTGGTCACTGACCCGAAGACATCGAAAGTAGCCAAGGACGTCGGATTTGCCTTCTCTCCGCATCAAGTGACGCAACTCGGATCGCACTGGCTCTGGGCCTGGTCCCTTGCCATGGAAGCTTCAAGCAAGCACCAGGCTGAGGCGTTCAAGTTCCTGACCTGGGCAACCAGCAAGGGTTACATCAAGCTCGTGGGCGGCGCCAAGGGTTGGGGCAACGTACCCCCCGGCACGCGCTACTCCACGTTCTCGAATCCGAATTACCGGAAGGCCGTCCCCTACGGCAACATCATCCTGCAATCGATGAATACGGCAAACCCGAATCACGCGACGCTCCATCCCGTGCCGTATGTCGGCGTCCAGTTCGTCGGCATTCCGGAGTTCCAGAACATCGGTACGCTCGTCACGCAGAATCTCGCGGGCGCTCTGACCGGTAGAACGACGGTCCAACAGGCACTGACGACCTCACAGGCACAGGTCACGCGCATCATGACCCAAGCAGGGTACATCCACTAGCGCGTACGAGGGGGGGATGGACGCATCCCCCCTCCTAATTTCGCCGTCTCGATCCAGTGCGATCGCTCAGCGGGATCCAGTCGGCGAGCCGAAGGTAAGGAGGGAGCAAGCGATGTCGACCGTGACTAAAGCAACGGTTTCCGTGGCGGAGGCAAAGCCGCGGCGACTTGTGCGGCTACCATCATTTCGCGTCCTGCTTCTCATGCCCGCTCTGGTGTACCTCGTGGTCATGACGCAAGCTCCCTTCGTTCTCACGCTCTGGTACAGCTTTCATAACTGGATCTTGACTTCACCGGAACTGGGGCAGAAGTGGATAGGACTCGACAATTATCGATACACCATCACCCAGGATCCGATCTTCCGTGATGCGGTAATCAATACGTTGGTCCTCACGATCGGAATCGTCGGCATCTCACTGGTGCTTGGACTCGGACTGGCCTTGCTACTCAACCGGACATTCCCGTTGCGGGGTCTCTCCCGCTCCCTGCTCATTGCGCCGATCTTCGTCATGCCGACGGTAAGCGCGGTGGTCTGGAAAAACCTGCTCATGAACCCGATTTTCGGGCTGCTCTCGTGGATCATGACCTCAATCGGACTTTCGCGGGTCGACCTTCTAGCCCAGTATCCGAAACAGAGCATCATGGCTATCGCGATCTGGGAGTGGACCCCCTTCATGATGCTGATCCTGCTTGCAGGTTTGCAGGGCATTCCAGACGAACTGCGAGAGGCCGCCCGTCTGGACGGAGCAACCCCGGTGGGGGAGTTCCGCTACGTCGTGTTGCCGCTACTCGGGCTCTATGTCGAGCTCAGCATCATGTTGGGTACGATCTACGTCCTGCAGATCTTCGGTGAAATCTACGTTGCGACGCAGGGCGGTCCCGGGACGGCTACCACCACGCTGCCCTTCTACGTGTTTCAGACGATCTCGCAAGCAAATGACGTCGGCACGTCCTCCGCCCAGGGGGTGGTTGCCGTCGTCGTGGCCTCAATCATTGCAGCCATCTTGCTGCGATTGCTGGCGAAAAGCGTGACCAAGGGAGTACAGGCATGACCATCGAGCGCACGCAAACAACCGCGGCGAGTTCCACTCGCAGCCTCGCAGGGCGAATCCATGTTGGCGGCGTCCTGTTGACGGTTCTCACCTACGTCCTCACCTTCGTCATTTTCTTTCCAATCCTGTGGATGGTGTTGACCGGCCTGAAGACCGAGGCGAATGCCGTCGCGCTGCCACCTTCACTGTTCTTTCAACCCACACTCGATAATTTCCGAAATGCGCTCACGTCGAACTACTTCGACTTCTTCCGGAACTCGGCGATCATGAGTATCGGGTCAACGCTGCTCGCGTTTGTCCTGGGTATCCCGGCAGCATATAGTCTCGCGATGTTCCCCACCAAACGCACGGCAAACGTGTTGGGCTGGGTCCTCTCAACGAAGATGCTGCCCGTGGTCGGTGCCCTCATACCCCTGATCGTGATCTACAAG
This sequence comes from Chloroflexota bacterium, assembly GCA_036732245.1. Taxonomy (GTDB): domain Bacteria; phylum Chloroflexota; class UBA5177; order UBA5177; family UBA5177; genus JANWJD01. Next base: position 4,123 of record DAINCT010000154.1, read on the forward strand.
CAGATCGGCCTGTACGATTCACGCCTTGGCATGACGCTGCTCTACGCGGCCAGCAATCTGCCGCTGGTCATCTGGCTGATGCGCTCGTTCCTCAGCGAAGTACCCAGGGAACTCGTCGAGGCGGCGCAAATTGACGGCGCAAGTTTCTTGCGCACGTTGAGCCAGATTGTGCTGCCGCTCGCCCTTCCCGGTATCGGCGCGACAGCGCTATTGTGTCTGATTTTTGTTTGGAATGAGTTCATCCTGGCGGTCAACCTGACGGCTGTCAATGCCAGCACCCTGCCGGTCTACATCTCTGGTTTCCAGACGAGTGAAGGACTGTTCTGGGCAAAGATGTCAGCAGCGGCGACGGTCGCCATAGCGCCCGTCATGATCGCCGGCTGGGCGGCGCAACGCTCGCTCGTGCGAGGCCTGACGCTTGGCGCCGTCAAAGGGTAGATTCGTGGAAAGAGGGGTACCCGTGTCGGAATCGCCCTTGAGAGGATCTGTGGCCGTAGTGACCGGTGGGGCGCGCGGACTGGGCCTGGAGATGGCCCGCGCGTTAGCCGAGGCGGGCGCCGACATAGCGCTGGTGGATCTCCTGGGCGACCAAACCCAGGAATCGGCGAACGAAGTCGGCCAGGAAACGGGGAGACGCGTGGTCGGCTACGCCCTGGACGTGACCGACGCCGAGGCGGTCAACCGGACATTCAAGCAAATCGAGCAGGATTTCGGACGGATCGACATCCTGATCGGGGCCGCGGGAATTGTGGACAATATATCCGCGGAGGAATACCCAGCAGACCGGTGGCGCAAGATCATGGATGTGAACGTTAACGGCCTGTTCTTCAGTGCACAGGCGGCGGCCCGCGGCATGATCGAGCGCCGGAGCGGGAGCATCATACTCATTGCTTCGATGTCGGGAATGATCGTTAACCGACCACAGAAGCAGTCGGCATACAACGTGTCCAAAGCGGGTGTGATCATGCTGGCCAAGAGCCTGGCGACAGAATGGGCACCCTACAACGTGCGCGTCAATGCTCTGTCCCCGGGCTACATGCGCACTGCCCTCACCGATCAGGTACTGGCCGGCCAACCCGAACTGCGCCAGACCTGGGAAAGTATGATCCCGCTGGGACGCATGGGGACGCCGGACGAACTGCGTGGCGCCGTCGTGTTCCTGGCCTCTCAGGCCTCCAGTTATATGACCGGGGCCAACCTGGTCATCGACGGTGGTTACACGGATTGGTAGGTGGAGGCGCTGTATGGTAAGTCATGCCGCCCGCGCGCTCGACAGTGCAACGCTATCGGATCTCGCCGGCCGAGTGGAGACGCCGGCCTATGACCGGCAGCGCCTTCGGCCGACCATTGTCCACCTCGGCGTCGGCGGCTTTCACCGTGCTCACCAGGCGGTCTACCTGGACGATCTAGCAGCGATCGGCGGCGAATGGGGTGAGTGCGGGATTGGTCTCCTCTCACAGGATCGTGGGGTCGCCGATGCTCTCAAGGCACAGGATGGTCTCTACACGCTGGTGGTCCGCAGCGCGGAAGCTGATCATGCCCGCATCATCGGCTCACTGCTCGAGTACCTTTTCGCGCCCGAACAGCCGGAAGCCGTGCTGCACACCCTGGCCGACGCGTCCACCCGGCTGGTCACCATGACCATCACCGAGGGCGGCTATAACGTGAACGAAACGACCGGCAAGTTCGATGCCGGCAATGCGGCGATACAGGCCGACCTGCAGAATCCACACCGCCCGACCACCGTGTTCGGTTATCTCGCGGAAGCACTCGATCGCCGCCGGCAGGCCGGTACCCCGCCCTTCTCCGTGGTGTCGTGCGACAACGTTCATAGCAACGGACACGTCACGCGGACCGCTTTGGTCTCGTTCGCACGCCTGCGAGACGATGCGCTCGCCAACTGGATCGAGCACCATGTCGCCTTCCCCAATAGCATGGTCGATCGCATCACTCCCCAAACGACGGACGCCGAGCGCGAGTTGGTGGCGCGGGAGTTCGGCATTGCAGACCGCTGGCCGGTGGTGACTGAGCCGTTCCGGCAGTGGGTCATGGAGGACGTGTTCAGTGACGGCCGGCCGGACCTGGAGACGGTAGGCGTGCAACTCGTGGCGGATGTCTCCCCGTACGAGACGATGAAGATTCGACTGCTCAATGCCAGCCATGCCTCGATGGGCTTCCTCGGGTCTCTGGCGGGGTATCGCACCGTGGACCAGGTCATGAAGAACGAGGTCTTCCGCACGTTCATCGAGCGCCAGATGTACGAAGAGGTCGCTCCGCTTCTGCCCGCTGTTCCGGGAGTCGATCTGGACGGCTACCAGCGCACGCTGATCGAGCGCTTCTCCAATCCGAAGATCGGCGATCAACTCGCTCGCATCTGCCTCGATGGATCCGCCAAAGTCCCAAAATTCATCGTTCCCGCCCTGCGTGACGCCCTCGACGCCGGCGGGCCGCACCGGAGGCTTACCCTGGCATTGGCGGGCTGGTTGCGCTATCTGGCCGGCGTGGATGACCAGGGCGAGCAGATCGTGCTACAAGACTCCCGCGCGTCAGAGCTGCAAGCGCTTGCCACGCAAGGGCACGACGATCCGCGTCCCCTACTCGGCGTACGCGACCTGTTCGGAGATCTGGCCGATCGCGAGGGATTCGTGGTGGAACTACACGCCGCGTTGCACGAACTCTACTCCGAGGGCGCACGTGCTACAGTCGCCCGCTCCCTCCAGGCTTCGTAGGGTCAGGCGCCGCTTACTTTTTAGGCCGGGCACGGACGTGTATGCGCTCACCCTCCGGCCCAAACAGACAGAGAAACTCGACCGTCTCCGATCCGGCGTGATCGAATCGCTCCGTCGCCGGCGTGTTCGTGGTAGCTCCCTCTTTCCGCAAACAACAGTAGGTCGTCAGTTGCCGCTGCACCAACCAGATTATCCAGCGGAACCCCATGGGCCCGGGCCGGCAGGACAATGGATAATCGTAGGAGAGGTGATGAAAATGACTGACAACCACCATCGTGACCACGATTCCCCGAGCCTCTTCATGGACGAGACGTTCTGGAACGAGCGGTACGGGTCAACGGGCGCCTTGTGGAGCGGCAACCCCAATCCGCAGTTGGTGCAGGAGGTATCCGGCCTTGCCCCGGAGACAGCACTCGACGCCGGGTGCGGCGAAGGCGCGGACGCGATCTGGCTAGCGGAGCACGGCTGGCAGGTCACTGCTGTCGACATTTCCACCGTCGCCCTGGAACGCGGCGCGGCCCAGGCCTTGCAGGCGGGCGCCCAGGTCGCGGAGCGCATCACCTGGATCCAGGCGGATCTCGCCACCTGGATCCCTCCGGCGGAGTCGTTCGATCTGGTGTCCATCCACTTCATGCAGTTCCCGCGGGATTACCGGGAAAGGATCTACCGCCGACTCGCGGAGGCGGTGGCGCTCAACGGCACGTTGCTGGTAGTGGCCCACCACCCTTCGGATCTGCAAACCGCCATGCCCCGCCCGCACCTGCCCGACATGTTTTTCACCGGCGACGACCTCGCAGCCGAGCTCGAGTTCGACCCACATCAGTGGGACATCGTGACGAACGCCGCGCCGGGACGAACGACGACCGACCCCGACGGCCGGGCCGTCACTATCCGCGACACCGTGCTGCGGGCTCGCCGGAGATTACTATAGTTCGGGCCGCATACTCTGCGGCAGGTCAGGTCCGCTTGCGGACTATATGCGACAGAAGGGACGATGAGCGATGGCCAATATGGATGCGGCAGTTCTACATGGAGTGAACGATCTGCGGGTGGAACGTGTGCCGGCTCCAGCTCGCCC
>DAINCT010000155.1:0-7926 GCA_036732245.1 Chloroflexota bacterium
CCCGTCAGCGATGGCCAGAGCGTCGGTTCGGAAGCAACATATGCCGCTTGGTGGTGCGCGGCAACCGGATCCGACCAGGCGTCATGGCCGGCGATCAGGGCAGTCCCCTCGGTGGCCCGGTGGATGCCGAGCAACAACCGGATCGTGGTCGTTTTTCCGGCCCCATTGGGGCCGAGGAAACCGTACACCTCGCCCCGAGCGATATCGAGGTCAAGGTGATCGAGCGCCAGCGTCGCGCCATACCGCTTGGTGAGTCCGGTCGCCTGTATCACTGCTGTCATCGTCCACTCCCTGCGGTTCCTGCGCTTCGTCCAACGATTGAGACCACGCCGGATTATCGCGTCTGTGACCGATGATACCTAGCAATCGGGTGTAGTTGACATCGGATGAACAGCCGATATTCAGTTCACATCCGTATGAGGCGGCCGATATCCTTGACTTCGATGAAGGATGTGAGAACCCAGCGAGTTACTCGATACCTATCGGGACGTCGGCGTCTCTGGACTCGCCTGCAATGATTTCGTGGACTGCTCGTGTCTGCGCCACAGTTGCAACGAAAAGCAATAGATCGTCCGCCTCAATGCGCCGGTCAGCGACAGCCGTGAGAACTTGAGAACCGCGCACAATGGCAAACGGAATGCATTCTGACGGCCACGGTATGACCTCAATCAACTTCCCGACGACCGGCGACCCGCTAGGTACCCGGGTCTCGAGAATCGACGACTGTCCTCCTGGTAGCCTCAGGAGCTGCACGACACTCCCGACGATGACCCGTTCCTCGAGCCCGAACACCGGCAAGTACGCCGCAGCCTCCATGGCCCGCGTGTCGCTCTCCTTTCCGGATAACTCGGTCTTGCTCGTGATCGAAGATGACGGCGTTGGCTTTGAGGTCGAGCAGGTGGAGGGACCAACGCGCTATGGCGGTCTCGGCCTGTACGGGATGCGCGAACGCGCAACCCTGAGTGCGCGGCGCTCTGTCCATCGAGAGCGGGACGGGACGGGGAACGCGGGTTACGCTCGCTGCTCCGCTTTCATAGACTGCCCGTAGCTCGACGTTCTGTCACTCTGGATCTGCGCGAGCAGCCACTCCAGTACCATTCGGTAGCGCTTCTCGCAGTCGTCTTCCTGCTGGGCAAGGTTGACGACGTCATATGGAATGCAATCGTCTCCTGGGGTCAGGTGGAGATATCGTCCCAGCCCGAAGAGGCGTTGCTGGTCAAGGTCCAGCAAATCTGCAGTCGTTCGCAAGTTAATTCGGTCTCGGGACATGATGTCACCCCTTCATGAGACGGTCCGACGGTCTGTCACGCGTCGTCTTGTCTCTACCTGTTGTGCGCAGCGTACACCCAGGTTACGGTCCGGAGTAATCGGGTCGAGACCTGATGTTCCCTCCGTTTTCTGCCTGACTTGTCGAGTAGATGAGGTATCTGCACCTGTTGGTTTGCCGGGCACGGTGTGTCGCGCACTGAGCTCTCGATCCCCCGATTTGACGCGTGCGACGGGCACACGCGCTCTCATGCCAGCCAATCTCGCGGTCACGAGTGCAGGAGCCTGATCATCATACTCGCGCCCCTGCAAAATCGGCTCATGAGCCGATATCGATGCCGCTCTGAAAGCGGTACGGTGCCAGTAGGGCAGAGGGGACTCGCTCGTGAGACGTGCCTGCCGGCTCTGCCTTTCAGGAATCAGGCGATGAAAGGCGGAAGACGAAATGGTACTTACATCAACCAGAGAGAGCGAGCGGATCTTTGAACTGCTTGGCGCCGAGGCCGACTCACTGCTCAACCATCGATGCCTCACAATTGACTCGTCGCTGCTTCACCTTCCCGGCCCAGATTTTCTGGACCGGGTCGTGGTGTGGGGCGACCGGAAGAGTCAAACGATTCGAAACCTGCACGCGATCTTCAATCACGGCCGGCTGGCAGGCACCGGTTACCTCAGCATTCTGCCGGTCGACCAGGGCATCGAACACAGCGCAGGCGCCAGTTTCGCGCCAAACCCCATCTACTTCGATCCGGAAAACATCGTCGAGCTCGCGATCGAGGGCGGCTGCAACGCCGTAGCCTCTACCCTGGGCGTGCTGGGCAGCGTGAGCCGCAAGTATGCACACCGCATCCCGTTCATCGTCAAATTGAATCACAACGAACTGCTCACGTATCCGAATAAGTACGATCAGGTGATGTTCGCGGGGGTGAAACAAGCCTGGGACATGGGGGCAGCCGCCGTCGGCGCCACGATCTACTTCGGGAGCCCCGAGAGCACGCGCCAGATCACTGAAGTGAGCCAGGCGTTTCAGGCGGCTCACGAGTTGGGCCTGGGCACGATTCTGTGGTGCTATCTGCGTAACCCAGCCTTCAAGCGAGAACAGGACTATCACGCGGCGGCGGATCTCACCGGCCAGGCTAACCACCTGGGCGTGACCATCGAAGCCGACATCGTCAAACAGAAGCTGCCTGAAGTCAATAACGGTTTCGGCGCACTCTCGCAGGATGGCGTGAAGTACGGAGTGACCAGTGCGCGAGTGTACAGCGATCTCACGACCGATCACCCCATCGATCTCTGTCGATATCAGGTCGCCAATTGCTACATGGGTCGCGTGGGACTCATCAATAGTGGCGGCCCCTCGGGGCAAAACGACCTCGCGCAAGCGGTGAAGACGGCCGTGATTAACAAACGCGCGGGCGGCACAGGTCTCATCAGCGGGCGCAAGGCTTTTCAGAAGCCAATGTCGGTCGGGGTCGAACTCTTGAACGCGATTCAGGATGTCTACTCCAGTTCCGAAGTAACCATTGCGTAATGCGTAGGAGATGCGCGGAGCCGCGCGCTACGACGGTGCGTACACGTGCCGGCTCCGCGCAGTGAGGCGATCGACAGGGACGAAAGGATAACAGCTCATGACCACCAAACAAACCGTCCTCGACATCGATGTACGCGGCAAACGCGTCTTCGTACGGGTCGATTTCAATGTGCCCTTGAACTCGGAGCGTGGTATCACGGACGACACGCGGATACGCGCTGCAGTACCGACGATTCAGTACCTGCTCCGTCACGGAGCCGCCGTGATCTTGGCGTCTCACCTCGGCAGACCTAAGGGTAAGGTGGTCGAGGACGCTCGTCTCACTCCTGTCTCGCGGCGGCTAGCCGAACTGCTGGGACAGCCGGTGGAGATGGCGCCGGATTCGATCGGTCCCGAGGTGGAGCGCATGGCGACAACTCTTCAGCCCGGCAACGTGATGCTGCTCGAAAATCTACGTTTCCATCCGGAGGAAGAGCAGAACGACCCGACATTTGCGCGAAGTCTCGCGTCATTGGCGGACATCTATGTGGACGACGCCTTTGGCTCGGCCCACCGCGCTCATGCTTCCACGGAGGGCATCGCACGGTATCTGCCCGCGGTTGCGGGGCTTCTGATGGAGCAGGAATTGGATGCGCTCGGTGGCCTCCTCACTCACCCGCAACGGCCGTTCGTCGTTCTGGTCGGCGGAGCCAAGATATCCGGCAAGATCGGCGTACTGACGCATCTCATCGGGCTGGCCGAGTCGTTTCTCATCGGCGGCGGCATGGCGAATACCTTGTTAAAGGCCGAGGGCGTCGACGTGGCAGCCTCGCTGGTCGAAGATGACCGGCTCGAGGCAGCGCGAGAGTTCCTCGCGCGGGCCAGTGAGTTCGGCCGCTCGGTGTATCTGCCGATCGATGTCGTCGTGGCGCAGCGGCCCGAGGAGAGTGCCGAATGCCGCGTGGTCGGTATCAACCAGGTGCCGGCCGGCTGGACCATCGTGGACATCGGCCCAGAGACGGTGCAGCACTTCAACGAGGTCATCGCGGGGGCCGGAACAATCTTCTGGAATGGTCCAATGGGAATCTTCGAAATCCCGTCCTTTGCCGCCGGAACCCGGGCCATTGCCGAGCACGTGGCTGCCAGCGGCGCCAAGACGGTAGTTGGCGGCGGTGACTCCGTAGCAGCAGTCGAACAAATGGGAGTAGCGGATCGAATTACTCACATTTCGACGGGTGGTGGTGCTTCACTGGAGTTCCTGGAAGGGCGAACCCTGCCAGGCGTTGCCGTCCTGCGGGACATCAGGCCCGCAGCCGCGACGGCAGGTGTAACAGGGTAAGAGGGCCAGTTGGACCATGGAGGCAGCAGGTTGTCTGCTGCCTCCATTGCCCCGCGCCGTTTGCCCTCGCGTCCGGCACATGGGGAGACTTGACGTTATCGCCTCAGGCTACGAGGCGAAATACGGGGTGTTGTGAAGCCTCCGCCACATACTCCCGAACTGGTGAATCCGGTCCGACCGCAAAGCACGAACGAGTCGCGGGGGCTATCGCCACATACTGTTTCAGGACGGGAGCTTTACTTCCTTTCTTACGGATCTGCCGGGATTTGCGGTGTTGGTGCCTCCCACCTTTCCATGCACCGCTTGAGTCCTTTCCAGATGGTCTCCTCCTGGCGCCTTCCCATGTGCGTGACCAGCGGCGAGAAGAGCTTGAGGACACCTCGGGGATGCAACTCCCAGGACCATCGCATCCTGGTCCCTTCCGGAACGGGATCGAACGTCAATGTTCCCCGGATCTCCATTGAGGAGAGGTGGGTGGATGACGCGAGGAGTCGTGGTCGCTCGTAGGCAGTGAACTCGATCGTCATGTCGACCGGCCTACCTCGCATAGACATCACGGCATGAAACCGGCTACCCGCATCGATAGGCTGGTCCGAGACCAACTCCGCCTGGAGCATCGCGGGGTTGAAGAGCGGCTCGTGGCGTTCGTCCGCAACAAAGTCAAAGACCTCGTCCACGGATCGGTTGATAGTGATCTCACCCTCGACGCGTGCCATGGCGCATTCCCCCTACATGCTTCTTTGTTTGGTCATAGTTTCATGCCAACGCCGACCTAGCGGTTCTAGAGGGCGCCGGCCATTTCCGGCTCGACCAGGCCGGCCGCAGCCCCTACCTGCATCGCCCATTCCTTAGCCCGGGAGAGTTCTCCGTCCAGCAGTGGACCGTTGCCCTCCTTCACCAGGAAGCTCTCCGGACCGACCAGCATGTGGGCGCCCTTCTTGGTGAGACGTTTCGCTGCTTGCGCTGCCGCCGATCCCGCCAGTAATCGCGGCCAGGTCGGTCGAGTGTCAAAGGTAGCGAATTGCATATCCGTCACCGTTTCGGCGGCGAGATGATCGAGGTAGGTCCGCAGGTCGGGACTGAGCCCGTGCCCCTGCGTGGGACCGCCCACCACCAGCAGGTCGACGCCCGCCAGATCACTATCGCGGGCGTCCCTGCATAACACCGGGTCCCCGCCTCCTAAACCCTCGGCGATCTGCTGAGCCACCACTTTGGTATTGCCGAATTTTGAATCGTACACGACCAGTGCCTTCATCGTTTCGTTCCTTTCCCAGTGTATTTATCAGATCGCTAGACACCGGCGGCCGGAGGGACTCTCGACTTGGTGTCCATGTCTACATGGTCTGTATCGCCTTTCTGACCCGCGGGCTTCGGACTCATCACGGAGATATTGACGACGGCAATCACGATGATCGTGAGCAGGCGCAGCCACAAATCCCAGTCGGACTCCCAGATCCAGAGGCCGACCGTAATCGGCAGAAACACCACCCACAGAATGACCTGCAGAATGATTGGCACGCCGGTGAGCCATTGCCACACACCGTCAAGCGCCCCGTGGTTAAGGATGAGGGCCGCTCCAAAAGCAAACCACAGAATGAGAAAGATCCCGAACAGCGCACCGGCTCTGCTGGAAGGTGTTCGACTGGGTGACTGTCTTGGCGTTCCTGCTGACATCACGGGTCTTCTTTCCGAGACAACTGGAGTGGCCGCCTTCCGGTGTCGCAGGCGCGTACCAGACGTCCAACTCACCTTCATTCTCCGTCGTGGTGCGCAGAGATGGTATCAGTTGCACGCCCGATATCAGGGCGGATTTTGCGTGATAATTGGGCCCGAGTGGGTCAGCTTCGTTCGCCGCCGACAGCGAAAACGCTAATGCTCTGAGGCGAAGCGGGCGCTGATAAGTTCCAGGACGCCGTTGGTAATCTCTTCTTGACGCGCACGGTTCTCCTGTGCCTTGAGCGTGTCCATCATGCGCTCCGCGCTGCGGGTGGCTCCGTCCATGGCAACCAGGCGAGCCGCCTGCTCGCTGGTCAACATCTGGGCGGCGATCCGGTAGAGGGCGATGAACGCGTACTCGGTCACCAGTGCCGTGAGGAATTCCTCCGCCGGCAAATACCGAGCGTAGTCCCGGCCCTCACGCACGGCCGAACGTCTGAGGGTCACAAGATCGGGCGGAAGCAGTCGCTCTTCCGTCGGTACCTGCTCGCTGACCGAGATGTACCGGCTATAAATGACCCGCACTTCTCCCAGCTCGCCCGCCGCGTACCGCGCGGTGAGCGTGGTGGCGAGCCGTTTCACCAGGTCGTGCAGGCCGGCAAGCGAGGTGGCACCTGGCTCGACGAAATCGGGCGTCATGCCACGCACCGCAAACTGCCGCATGCCCCGGCGGCCAACGACCATAAGGAAGATGTGCTTACTGTCGCTCAGCTCCCGGCGTCGTCGCTCCGCAAAGTCAACGATGTTCTGCGTGAGAGCGCCACAGAGCGGTTGCTCCGACGTCAGAACCAGCAAGCCGACACGCCCCTCGCGGCCAGGAGGTAGGCGCAGGGGAAATGAGTCGATGGGCACGGCGCTGAGTGAGCGCACCACGACTTCGTAATACCGGTCGGCCGCCACCACCGCTTGTTGGGCGCTCTGGATCCGTCCCGCTGCCACGGCCCGGAGCGCGTGGACTACGTCGTGGACCGTTTCCACTGTGAGGCGTCGGCGGCGGATCTGGTCGATATTCATCCACGTACTTCCTGCGGCCCTACCTCATGCTCGGAGATGCGCACGGAGTCAAGGCAGGCGCGCAGATGGGCCTCGAGGTCGGAACTCATTTGCGCATCTCTCGAGAGTCGTTCGGCCAATTGTGAGGGCACGGTGTTGAGCGTTCGGTAGAGGTCCAGGAGATACGCTGGTACCACGCCGATTCCGACACCGTCCAGGTACCCCTCTCGCAGCGCAAAGAGCGTGGCAACCTCTTCCAGCAGCGTCAGCGGAGCCAGGTGCCTTTGCTTGAGTGCTTCACGAACGCGGCGTCCCCGTTCCAGCCGCGCTCGCGCTTCCGGTTCCAACTCGGCTCCGAAACGAGCGAAGGTTTCCAGCTCCCCTAGCTGCAGATACACCAGCCGTAAATCGCCGCTGAGCGAACGAAGAATAGGAGGCTGCGCCTTGCCACCGACCCGCGACACGCTCAGACCCACGTCGATCGCCGGACGGATGCCTTCATTAAAGAGGTGCGTGTCGAGGATTATCTGACCGTCTGTGATCGATATCAAATTGGTGGGGATGTACCCCGAGATACTGCCACCTTGAGTGTCGGCAATTGGAAGGGCCGTCAAGCTGCCGCCGCCCAGGTCATCACGTAGGCGGGTTCCGCGTTCGAGTAGCCGGGCATGCAGGTAAAACACATCGGCCGGGTACGCTTCGCGGCCGGGAGGACGCTCGAACAGAAGAGCGATGCGGCGATACACGTCGGCATGAGCGGTGAGACTGTCATAGATGATCAGCGCGTGCCGTCCCTGCTCCATGAAGTATTCCGCGATGCTACAGGCGGCATAGGGAGCAAGATACTGCTGCCCCGGCGGTGAAGCGGCATCGGCGGCAACGACAACGGTATATTCCAGCGCCCCATGGGCTTCCAGCGTGGCCACCACTTCCGCCACGGTTGACTGGCGCTGGCCCAGAGCCGTGTACACGCAGACCACTCCAGTGTCTCGCTGCGCCAAAATGGCGTCCAGTGCCAGCGCCGTCTTGCCGGTCGAGCGATCTCCAAGCAGCAATTCGCGCTGCCCTCTTCCGATGGGCAAAAGCGCGTCGATGAGTTTGG
>DAINCT010000156.1:0-3167 GCA_036732245.1 Chloroflexota bacterium
CACCGGACCCATCTGCGAGCCGTGGCCTACCGCATGTTGGGCTCGCTCACCGAGGCCGATGACGCCGTTCAGGACACCTGGCTGCGACTCAGCCGCTCAGGGGCAGGCGAGGTCGAGAATCTCGGCGGATGGTTGACGACAATCGTTGCCCGTGTGTGCTTGAACATGCTGCGTTCACGCAATCTTCGGCGCGAGGAATCCTTTGAGGCGCACTTACCCGATCCTGTCATAAGTCGAGACGGAGAGCTCCAGCCGGAGGAGGAGGCATTGCTGGCCGACTCGGTCGGTCTTGCTCTCCTCGTGGTGCTGGATACCCTGGCCCCGGCCGAGAGGCTGGCGTTCATCCTCCATGACATGTTCGAGCTGCCGTTCGAGGAGATCGCTCCCATAGTTGGTCGAACCCCTACAGCTGCGAGGCAACTCGCCAGCCGGGCACGGCGCCGGGTGAAGGGCGCAGCCATTCCGGCTCCGGATCCCGATCTCGCGCGGCAACGAGAGGTGGTCGACGCCTTTTTCCTGGCGGCGCGTGGGGGTGACTTCGAGGCCCTCGTCGCCCTGCTCGATCCCGCTGTCGTGCTACGATCTGACTTCGGTGCCGCGCGCCCAGGCGCCCCCAAGGTGTTCCATGGTGCTGCGGCTGTTGCCGGGCAGGCACTCAGTGGTGCGCGTCTGGACGGTCACCTGCACCCCGCGCTGGTGAATGGAGCAGCCGGCGTGATCGTCACGGTGCGTGGCCGTCCCTTCGCCATCATGGGTTTCATCGTCGCCGAAGGCAAGATCGTCGAGATCGACGCAATTGCCGACCCAGAACGCGTTCGCAAATTCACAGCGGCTATCCTCAACGACGAGTAGTCGCGCCGGAAGCGCGCACGGCCTACAACACCCGATACTGCCGGGGAATTCCGTTACAGGGCGGGGAGCTGGACGCGTGCCAGCCAGACATCCGTTTCCTCATGAACGCCCAGTCCGCTGTCTGCCCAGGTCACACGGAGAGTTTTGGAACTGCTTGCGCTCGTTCCCATATAGTCGCCAAAAAAGCGGCCCGGGCTGACGCTGCCACAGGCGTTGCTGGAAGGAATCTGGTGAATGAACGCGATATTCGCGTAGTGCAGACTGACTGGAACGTTCGCCGAACGCCGGAAACCACCGCGGATTGTAACGTGCACGGCGAACACGCCGAGGTTATTGGGGCCTGCTCGCCGATCGTAGAAACTTAGTCCGATAGAACCGTCTGGGAACGCGCTCATGGCCGGCATGAATCGGTCACCCGTTCGCACATTGTTGACGGCGCGGGGGGAATGCCAGGATACTCCACCGTCTTTCGACCACGTCAGTTCGATGTCCGCATCGAGCAAGCCACCCGTTCGCACCTGTCGGATTTCGGGCCATGCAACAAAGAGCGTGCCGTCGGGTCCGGCCACGACCGTGAAGGACGGTGGCGTGCGCAGATTCCCCGGTTGAACCTGTCGGGGCATCGTTTTGAACCAGCCTGCCACCGTCTGCACCGGTCCAAAGTGGAGGCCATCGTCGGTCGAGGTCTGCAGGAGGATCCGAGCAGAGGTGGTTCCATCGGCATTGTCACCGCCGGTCTCAATCCAGAAGACTGCCACCCGTCCTGGCGCCGGTACGATGGGCAGCGACGGTGCATCACCGTAATTTGACTTGTAGAGCTGCACCGGATGTGAGAATCGAACTCCGCCGTTGGTGGAGCGCGCGTACCAGACATCGGTCTGGGTCCTGGTCCACGTCATAAAGACATGCGCCGCGTGGCCAGACACGCCCTCCACCGTCAGATTCGGGCGGTCGGCATTGTCGCTGGTATCGACCACGGTGGGCGGCCGAAAGCTGCGGCCTCCATCGACCGACCGACTCAGCAGGATGGCGCCATGGGGTCGCTCCGACTCGGTGCACTTGCAGTTCGCGCAGGTGGAGGAGCCAGGATGCACCGCCGAGAAGCCATAGAAGATGGTGCCACTGGGGGCGATGCCCAGCGACGGGTCGGTGGCGGAGATATAGGCAGACGGCAAGGGGACGACTCCACGCTGAAAACTGCGGCCGCCATCGTGGCTGGTGAAAAACGGCATAGGATAGGTGTTGTTTACCGGTGCGCCGTAATTGGGATTGGCACCCACGATCACCGTGGATGGGTGCCTGGGGTCGGAGAGCACGACCGGCTCAGTTCGCCCTCGGTCCAACAAGCGGTTGCCGGAAGCGGCGTACACCGAGGACAGGGTAAGCAGCGGAAGCAGGAGTGTCAGGAAGCGGAGCTTTGTCGTCAGCATGCTCGTTGCTCGTTTTTCGCGCGGTAGTGCCATCTATCTTAAGGTTCGCGCGATCGAGGGTGCAGGTCTTCGAGGGCTCTTCGTCTGAGGACTGAGTACACTTCGTTTATGGCAATTCATCACAAGGGCCCGTGCTCAGATGGCCTGCTGGTCGTCGCTCACAGCAGATGGTTCCAGGATTCGCAGGGAGATGCGCCCGACCCCTCTCTACCGCTCGATGATCCGACCATTGCCGAACGATTCAAGGGTCTATCGGCGGACCGACATATGTGGCCACTGGAGGACGCTCGGATCGATGCGCTGTGCGGGGACGGCGGCCTGCTCGACTGCGGTCTGGTACCGCTATTCCACCTGACATACGTGGAGGACTACTACCGTCGAGCGTTAGAGCACGCGCCGTGCGACCTGCTGTACTGCCAGCCACTCGCCTCGTGGGATGAAGCGGAACTGCGCGAGTCCGAAGATCTATCGTTCCGTGGTTACGACTATGGGTACTACCTGGGCTCCGAGAATCACTTTTCGGCCGTGCACAACGACATTCTGTACGGTCGCTACGACGTGCTGCGGTCCTATGCCGAACGTCTCAACTCCGACCTATTGCTGCCGGCGCTTGAATTGGTGCAGGATGTCCATCACGACCGCACCGAATTGATCCATGCACATGCCGCCCTGGAACACGATGAGTCGTTCATTCCGATCGCGATATTTGTTCCACGTGTCGGGTGAATAGAAACGATTTGCTCACAAGCGCCTCGGCGACGGAGTCTCCCATGCCGCTGCACGGCACCACGCCGGATGCAAAGCGCGCTCGTCCGTCGTTGGATGAGCGGGTGCGGGCGCCAGCACGGGTCGACCACAAGGGTCGACGCTACGGCCGTCGGCGGG
>DAINCT010000156.1:3177-7915 GCA_036732245.1 Chloroflexota bacterium
CGGAGCGCCGCGTTGCGCGAACCTGAACGGTCACAACAGCGCCGAGGCAGACGGGCTCATCACGGCGCAATGGTGCCGTCAGGACTCGCGGAGCGCACCTCTGAGCACACCCAGCGACAGCAGCGCACACTTGAGGCGGGCCGGGGAGATCGTGGGCATGCCGAGTTCTTCCAGCACGGCATCTTTGTCGAGCTGGCGAATGACGGAGAGCGGCTGATCCTGGATGCGGTCCAACAGCAGCTCTGCCGAGGCCTGGCTGATGGCGCAGCCGGCGCCGTCGAATTTGGCCTCGACCACACGATCATTCTCCACGCGTAGCTCCACACGAAGCATGTCTCCACAGAGTGGATTCTCGTCCTGATGGCTGTGGGTGGGGTGCTCGATGGTGCCGCGGTGCGCTGGACGTCGGTACGCGTCCTGGATGATTTCGGTATACAGGCTGCTCATACGCCGAAGATCCGCATCGCCGTGCCGAGACCTTCCACCAGTTGGTCGACCTCGCTCTCGTCGTTATAGAGGTAGAAACTGGCCCGCGTCGTGGCCGGGACGCCCAGCATCTCGTGTAGCGGCTGCGCGCAGTGATGTCCCGCTCGGACCGCAATACCCGACTCGTCGAGCAACGATGCGACGTCATGCGCGTGCATGCCGTCGATCGAAAAGGCGACAACCGCGCCGCGCTCTTGCGGCCCAAATATGTGGAGGCCGTCGATTCCCTGGAGACGCTCCACGGCATATCGGCCCAGGCGGGTATCGTGTTCGGCGATGGCATCCATGCCAATCGCCTGCAGATAGTCGACGGCTGCTCCGAGCCCGACCGCGTCTCCTACGCTCGGGGTGCCGGCTTCGAACTTCCAGGGAAGATCATTCCAGGTCGACGCGCCGTAATCGACGTGGCGTATCATCTCGCCGCCTCCCAGGAAGGGCGGCATCTCTTCCAGAATGCTTCTGCGACCGTACAACACGCCGACTCCCATCGGACCTAGCATCTTGTGACCGGTGAAGGCCATGAAATCCATATCCAGGGCACGTACATCGACGGGAATATGCGGAACGGCCTGAGCGGCGTCGATCAGGACCAGGGCGCCGTGACTATGGGCCCGCTGCACGATCTCCGCCACGGGCGCGATCGTACCGAGCACGTTGGAGATATAGGCGCTCGCCACCAATTTGACCCGCCCGGTTTCGAGCTGCCGGTCGAGCGTTTCGAGATCGAGTGACCCATCCGGCTGGAGCCCGATGAAGGCCAGCTCGGCACCCGTTTCCGCGGCCAATATCTGCCAGGGAACAAGGTTGCTGTGATGCTCGAGATGCGTGAGCACGATAATGTCGCCCGCGCGAACGTTGCGCCGTCCCCAGGCATAGGCCACGAGGTTGATCGCCTCCGACGCGTTTCGAGTGAAGATTGTTTCCTGAGTCGAAGCCCCAATAAAAGTGGCTACCCTGGCGCGAGCATCTTCGTAGGCCGCGGTGGCCTCTTCCGCCAGTTCGTAGACTCCGCGATGGACGTTTGCGTTGGAATGCGAGTAATAGGAGTCGAGCGCATCCAGCACAGCTCGCGGTTTCTGCGAGGTTGCAGCATTGTCGAGATACACCAACGGCTTTCCCTGCATCGTACGCTGCAGGATAGGAAAGTCCGGGCGAAGCGCGCTCACGTCGAGGAGCGCGGAGTGTAGTTGTGTCGTCATCGGTCCCTTTTTTCTTCTGGCCTACCCTCTAGTATCGCCTATCGGCATGCCCCAGCGTGCACTCCTCGAGTCGGTAGTGTTGCCCTAACTCAGCCGCCATCATACCGTTTGCGCCGTGCGTCGACGACGTGGGATAGTTTCGGTATGAACTGTGGCGCGAAGTGCTTGTCGACCTACTGTTCCAACTGCCTCTGTTGTTGCCAAGAAGGCAGGCCGGGTTAGTTGCGTCTCAGGAATCAAGCAGTTCGGTAACGCACCACTTCACGGGACTCTAACCGGTCAGGACAAAAGCTGACCGGGCTTTTTTGTTGACGACGAAAGGAGAAGCGACATGGCCGAGACCGATCTGATGATACAGGCGAACGAGGAATTTGCGAAGGACTTCGATCAGGGACACCTCCCGATGCCGCCGGCACGCCAGGTAGCGGTGCTCACCTGCATGGATGCCCGGCTGCATCCCGAAAAGTTCCTTGGCCTCAACATCGGCGATGCGCACATGATTCGTAATGCCGGGGGCCGAGCCTCCGACGATGCGATCCGCTCGTTGATTATTTCTTCTCACCTGCTTGGCACCAGAGAGTATCTCGTTATCCACCACACGGACTGCGGCATGTTGACGTTTTCCAATGAAGACCTGCAAGGCAAACTCAAGCAGGATACCGGGGAAGACGCCGGTCATATCGACTTCCTCCCGTTTTCAGATCTGGAACAGAGCGTGCGCGACGACGTGCAGCACATTCAGACATCTCCGTATATCCCCGAAGGCATCCCGGTCCGAGGTTTCGTCTACGACGTGCGAAATGGAAAGCTGACCCCCACCGAGGCTTAAAGGAAACCTCGTCGCTGCGCCGATCGAACGGTGATGCTTACGAGGTCGTAATCGAGTTTCCGCTCGGCACAACCTCGATCCAGGTTGCACCCCGATTCAGGGCGATGCGGTGGTTGGAATTATCGAGCCACTGGAGCGGACTGTCGATGGACGGTTTGCTCCAGTGGCCCTCGATCGCCGTCCCGTCTTGGTATACGGTGGCGGCGCCGGTACCGATCGTGCCGAGGTTGATCGAATTCGGTGTATATGGGTCGGCCGCCGGTGTCTCGGTGACGCGCATGACGACGACGTTCTTGGCCTGGAGCTGATGCCCGGTGGACGCGTCGGTATGCGGAACGCCGCCCATGAAGCGAGCGTATTCATTCGTGTTCGGATCGTATTGCCACATCACGTTGTAGTCGCCGTATGAAAACTGAATATTCAACTGGAAGTGATTGGGGCGCTGCCCAGGCGACGCATCCGATTTGTGCGGAATGCCTTCCGGAGCGCCCGTGGTGCTTCCACCGTGACCGTCAGCATAGGTGCGGAGCGCACCCGTGCTCGTGTACTCGTTGTGCGGGATAGCCCGGTCGGTCGTGCGGTAAAACGGACCGGAGATGCGATCGTTGTCCTCGTTGAACACGGTAGTCAGCGTTGGGAGTTCCTGCAAGGCGTCCACATTGCCCCCATCGTGACCGAAAATCACGCCGAGTCCCGCCGCCCAGGAATTGAAGTACGTGCGGGTGCTGCGGATCGGACCCACTTTCGCAGCGTCGTGTTCAAGATAGACCGCCATAAACCTGGTAATCCCGCCTTCGGCCAATGTCTCGAACACGAGGCTGGCCGCATTCAAGCCGGACTGCGGACGTGCATCCGGACTGAAATTGTCGAAGATGACGGCGATCGGACGACGATCCGCGATGGCGCGGGTGGTCGATTCACCGGTCAGCGGACCATCAACCTGACGTCCCTGAACGTACGCGTACGCGCCCAGGGCGAGCGCCCCGACGATCAGTAACGGTATGAACCATCGTCCCATAACTGTGAAACACCCCCGCATGATTTCCTACCAAGTGTGCCTGACGCCTCACAATGGAAGAAACCAGGAGACTGGGCGCAAATTGACGGTAGGATATCGCAGCGATACACTGGCGAGACAGAAGCCAGAGGAGGGTGAGCGATCGAGATCGTGGGGCGGATCACCGCACGGAGTGAGTGGGTCAGGGCGCTGCCCAAAGTGGAGTTGCATCTGCACCTGGAAGGCGCCATCCGGCCCGAGACGGTGCGCGAACTCTCGCTGGAACGGCTGGGCTGGACCGGTCCTCTGCCCAGTGGCTGGGAGACGAGCTACTACACCTATACCGACTTTGCCGGCTTCCTGGCTCAACTCACCCCCCGCTTCCCCGGCACCCCGGAGGAGTACTACCGGATCGCGCTGGAATGTGCCGAGGATCTGGCCGCCCAGGAGGTGCTCTACACCGAGATCAGCTTCGATGTCCCGGTCCGGAGTCTGGAGGATACCGCGCGCTGTGGTCCCATCCTCGAGGCTTTGGATGCAGCCCGGCGGGAGGCGGAGCGGCGCTGGCCGATCACCATCCGCTACATCGGTGCCTTGATGCGCACCCTCCCCCTGGAGGTCGCACTGGAACGGGTGAGGCGGGTGATTGCGGCTCGGGACGCCGGGATGGGGATGGTGGGAATCGATCTCCATGGGGATGAGAGCAGTGCTCCCCCGGCTCCCTTTGCCCCGGCCTTCCAGCTGGCCCAGGCAGCCGGACTGGGACTGCGCGCCCATGCCGGGGAGGCCACCGGACCGGAGAGTATCTGGGGAGCGATCCAGGCATTGGGAGCGACCCGAATCGGACATGGCGTGCGAGCGATGGAGGATGACTCCCTCCTGACCCGGTTGGAGCAGGGGGATATCCTGCTGGAACTCTGTCCCACCAGCAATGTACGAACCGCGATTGTGCCCGCACTCGAGGCGCATCCCATCCGGGTCCTCTACGACCGCGGGATCCCGGTGACCGTCTCCTCGGATGATCCCTTACCGTTCTTCACCACCATCGAGCGGGAGTATCGCTTGTTGGTGGAGCAGTTTGGCTTCAGCCGGGAGGATCTCAAACGGATGACGCTGGGAGCACTAGAGGCGTCGTTTCTCCCACCGGAGGAACGAGCAGCCCTGCAGGAGCTGGTGCTCGAGGGCTATGACGACTCCCGCCATCCTGCCACCGGCACCGCCTGAGGG
>DAINCT010000157.1:0-489 GCA_036732245.1 Chloroflexota bacterium
ACAGCCACGATGATGTATTCCAGGATGATGCCCACCGAAAATGTGACGAGCATCATGTTGAAGTGCGTCACACCCCGGCGGACGAACGGAATCACGAATAGGCGGTTGATGAGTACGGAAATGATGCCGAGCACCACCGCGGCGAACGCCATGGCTTCCCAAATGTTCAGCTGCAGGCGTTGCTGCGCGACATAGGCGAGGAAGGCTCCAGTGGTCAACATGCTTCCGTACGCCAGGTTTACGACGTTCGTGATCCCTGCCTGCAGCGTGAATCCGACCGCTGCCAGCGCCAGGATCGAGGCCGTTACGAGCCCGAATCCCAGTGCCGAGATAAAAATATCCAGGTACGTCTCTCCCCTCTTCAATCCATTGCCGGCCGAAAAGCCGCGTGGATCTCTACCAGTGCTTACCGGCGTGTTCTCGAGATTCCTCAAACCAACGTCGAATCACCACCTGTCGGTCGGTGAAGAAGTCTATGGCGTCCCGACC
>DAINCT010000157.1:499-7894 GCA_036732245.1 Chloroflexota bacterium
GACCGTGTAACGTTCCGAAGAACGATTCGCGGGCGCCTCCGAACGGGAAGTAGGCCATGGGTGCCGCCACTCCGATGTTGATACCGATGTTACCGACGTCCAGGCGGGTCTGAAACTCGCGGGCCGAACCGCCGTTTTGGGTGAAGATGCTCGCCGCGTTGCCGAACTGGTTCGAGTCGATGTGCGAGATCGCATCGTCGAGCGTCCTCACCGGCATGATGGATAGCACGGGACCGAAAATTTCGTCTCCGGCAAGCGACATCTCCGCAGTGACATCGTCGAAAAGTGTCGGCTCCACGAAGGTACCGTTCGGATAGCCATCGACGACTTCCTCACTCCCGCCTACTAGGAGCGTTGCTCCGTCGGTCACTCCCTGCTGGATCGCTTGCAGGATGCGAGTTTTAGCCGCCGGCGAGATGACCGGCCCCATGGTTACTTCCGGATTCAGCCCATTACCCACACGAATGTGCTGCATGGCCTCAAGCAGTGCGTCACGCACAGGCTGGTGAGCGGAGCCAACGGGCATTAACACTGAGCCGGCCAGGCAACGTTGGCCCGCCGAGCCGAACGCCGCGTTGACCACGTTCGGAATAACCTTATCGATGATCGCATCTGGCATGACGACCATAACGTTCTTCGCGCCACCCGCCGCCTGCACACGTTTTCCGTGTGCGGCAGCTCGTGCGTACACGTGTTTTGCCACGGGCGTTGACCCCACGAAGGAAATGCCCCGAACCAAGGGATGATCGATCAGGGCGTTGACAACGCCTGGGCCTCCATTAATCAAGGACACCACTCCCGGCGGCAAATCAATCTGATCAATGAGCCCAAACACAAATGCCTGCGACATCGGGACTTGTTCGGATGGCTTGAGGATGAATGTATTCCCCGTGGCGATGGCATAAGGAAGAAACCAAAAGGGGACCATCATCGGGAAGTTGAAAGGAGCGATGCCGGCAAACACGCCGAGGGGCCTTCGCACCGCTTCCTCGTCAATATCAGCCCATAACCCATCATCAGTGAAGGGATTCCGGCCGCGACTTCGACGTTCTCAATTGCTCTTTGGACGGACCCCCGAGCATCAGCCAATGTCTTCCCATGCTCGATGGTGACCAAGCGGGCGAGATCGTCCAAGTGAGCGGCCAGTAAATCACGAAGGGTAAAAAGATAGCGCGCTCGCTCGATCGGTGGAACATGCTGCCACGTTCGAAAGGCACGATGGGCCGAATTCACGGCGGCATCAACCTCTTCTGGCGTGGACATCGGCACATTAGCAACGATGTCACCCGTGGCCGGATTCGTTACGGCCAGTAATTCGTCAGAAGTTGACGGCACCCATTGACCATCGACGTAGTTTGTGAGTGTCTGCACTGATTCACGGGGAAGAACTTCGGCCTGTCTCACCTTCACCGCCTCCACCAAAACAGATTCCTTGCCGGGCCAGGCTGGTTACCTCCGAGCACAGCCGACCATACAATTCGATGCATACATTCAAAGTACGCACCGTGGCGACGCGTTTCAATGACCAGAGTGCGACAAGTGACGGCAAAATTGGTTACACTCTGCCCACTGCGGTGCGGGTTCACGCACAGGGGCCCGAAGGGCCGGGCAATCTCAGATGCGCCGGGCATCTCCGCTCGATCGAATCCTGACCCGATGGGGGCGAGACGAATTACGAGCCGGTTATGACGTCCACAAGTGCTGGACGGCCGTGGCTCGTAACCTCAATCGCCCGGCTAAGCGCCCCCTGTAGTTCGCTCGTCTTCCGCACGGGTCCTTCGGCCCACACGCCAAACGAACGGGCTAAACCACCGAAATCGACTTCCGGCTCGGTTATCGACGTCCCCACTTCCACCGTCTCATCGAGGTGACCGCGTCTTCGCCCAATCCGACGTGCATGATCCAGCGAATTGAGATAGGCACGATTGTTGTTGATAATGACGAGAACGGGAAGCTCATACTTAGCCAGGGTCCAGAGCGCCGAAGGCGTGTACAGCAAGTCCCCGTCGCCCTGAATATCGACGACCAGTGTCCCGTCCCCTCGGAAAGCGAGAGCAGCGCCGATCGCAGCGCCCATTCCGTAGCCGATCCCGGCGCCACCACTGCCCCCAAGGTGCTGCTTTGCCCGATCGATGCGCCACAAACGGCGAGCCCAACCGTTCGACCAATCGTTGGCAAGGCACCAACTATGTCCATCAAGAAATTGCCAGAGAACCGAGGCGATAGTCGCGGCATGAACCGGAGATGCCCGCTCAGCGACTTGTGTTGCCTGGGTCAGCCACGAAGCCATCTGAGCGTTATGTACGGCCGCGATCTCGGCACTCCTGCATACCACTTCCTCCGGTTGCACGCGCTCGCGGACCAGAAGAGTCAGATCCCGGGCCGCCGCATCCGCGTCGCCGAGAAGAGAAAAGTCTAGCTCCACAAGTCGCTGATGGTCGGCTGCCCAGGAGCGCAGTGCGTACTCCCTCAATCCGACATGTGCCACTTTTGCGTCTTTCGCCATGGGAACATACATCTCGGCATCGGGCTGCCACGCATGGGTTGCTCCAAATAAGTCCTCGACTTCGAGTCCCAGGATGAAATCCGACCCCGCCAGGACCGATTGCTCGGCGCCGGTCAGATTAAGCAAGTGATTGCTCGGGAATCCGACTCGGTTGCATCGATCCAGTACGGCCGCGCCCAGGGCTTCGGCAAGTGACACGACTGCATCCGGCGCCTCAATCCGGTCAACCAGGATGACGGGCCTCTCAGCATTACTCAGAGCGGTTGCCAGCCTCTCTAACTCGGAGAACGGGACAACTGGCGCTGGACCGTTTGCATACCGCGCGAGGCTTGGAACAACGTAGCCGTTCGGTACCTCGTCTTCCTGAATCGATACGTCGAAGTTGACATAGGTGGGACCATAGGGGCGGCTGGTCGCAGCACGATACGCCCGTGCCAGTGATTCAGGGACATCGTGCAGGCTTGCCGGCTCATCGTCCCACTTCACGTAGTCACGGACCACTTGACTCTGTGGAAGGGCGGAGTGAATCCACTCGATCCACGGTCGGCGTCTGGTCGCGCTGCGTGGGCCCCCGCCACCCAGTACCAGCGCCGGCACGCGGTCGCACCAGGCATTGAATATGGCCATCGAGGCGTGCTGCAAGCCGACAATGTCGTGGGTACAGGTCACCATCGGCTTACCGGCCGCTTTCGCATACCCATGCGCAACAGCCATCGCGACTTCTTCATGACAGCACTGAATTATCATGGGTGCGTTCGGCATGTGAAGCAATGAGTCATGGATTCCGCGGAACGACGCACCCGGGTTGAACGCAGCATATTCCATCCCGAGTTGGGCCAGCAGGGCCACGATCGCATCCGAACCAAATCGGATCTGATTATCGGACATGTGCTCTCCACATCTGAACTTCTGACACAAGCATACTTATCTCTTGTCTCTACGCGAATCCAACGTCTACCGTGAAAGACGACGTTCGCAAAGGGGGGGAGCCGTGAAGAAAATCGCCGGTGATAGTCCCAGCATCAGCCACGCCGCACTGTTGCTGCGTGAGGCTGTGCAGCCGCAATCGGCCGAGATGCTGACCTTGCTACGCGAGTTCGTTGAGATCGAGAGCCATGCGACGCAGCCCGCTGGCGTGAATCGAGTTGGCGGCCTTGTCGCCATAAAGTTGACTGCGGCGGGCTTCGAGGTTGAAAGGGTGCGAGGTGCAGAGGTGCACGCCGAAGATGCATGGCTCGCTGAGCTCATGCTTCCGGGGGTGGATTATGATTCCATTGCGGATGCACGAATTGCGTGCAAGCGTGGAAATGGGCGGGGCCACGCTCTTCTCTTGGCCGACCTCGACACGTCGTATGGACCCGAGTGTTCCAACTGGTTTCCTTTTCGAGTCGATGCCAGGCGCGCCTATGGACCAGGCGTCGCGGATATGAAGGGTGGCTTGGTGGTGCTGGCGTTTGCACTCGAGGCCTTGGAGAAATCCGGCTTAATCGGTCCAGCAATCACAACCGTGGTACTGAGTCCGGACGAGCAGGCCGGTAGTCTGTCGTCTCGCACCATTATTGAAGCGGCGGCACGAAAAGCGGACTGGTGTTTTTGCATGGAGTGTGCTCGCGATGGGGGAAATCTAATGGGATCACGTGCACATATCGGCGTGGCCCGCTTGGATGTGTACGGTCGCGAAGCACACGCCGGAAGCGCCCGCGCAAGCGGCATCAGTGCCATTGAGGTCCTGGCACGAAAGATAGGTGAGATCAGCGCTCTTACCGATCCGGAGAGGGGTCTTTACGTGACAGTGGGTGAAGTGCATGGAGGACGCCGTCGGAGTATCGTTCCTGGACATGCTTTCTGCACGATCGACGTTCGCGCGCCAAATGCGGAGGGGTGGAAAGAGGTGAGAAGCTCACTGCAACACATCGCCGATTCGTTCGATGTGCCGGGGGCCCGATCGGAGCTACGAATTCGCGATCATCGGCCTGGTATCCCCTGGACCGTATCGACGGATGCCCTCATCCGTACGGTCCAAGGTGCCGCGCAAGCGCTCCACTTAAACTTTGGTGTCGTGCCTTCCGCGGCTGCAGGCAGCTCCAGCTTCGCGGGTGCTAGTGGTGTGCCGACGCTTGACGGTATGGGCCCAGCTGGAGGGGACCTGATGACCGACAAGGAATACATCGAGGTCTCAACCATGGCCGAGCGCGCAGTGCTATTAGCCTTGAGTATGCACATGATCGCGAGCGGCACGACAGCCCTGCCTGCGCTCGGCTAAAGATTGCAGGCCCTGATCGTGTTGTCAACCGGGATTTTCAGGAAACTCGCGGCAGGACCTCTCGCGCGATCAACTTCGCCTTCTCCTAGGGAGCGATCGAATTGCGATCCAAGGTCGAAAATGAACCGGACATTTTGCGCGCTTTTTAACCTCTCGATGTCGCGTACGACAACTTTTGGGGCGTCCACGGGCAACTGCCGCTTCCGGCCATCCACCGTCTGGAACTCACCGCATGGAGGTTAGACTCAGCTGAGGGCCGTCTGGCACCCTGAGGCTACCTTCCCTCGACGCCTGTTTTCAAGCTCCGATAGCAGGCAGTTTATGTTGCAGTAGATCTAGACCCCTGAGAGCAACAAATAACCTAGCCCCAACCTCAGGGTCGTCGATATCACGACCCAAAAGGCTCCTGACGCGGTCGAGCCGATGGTAGAGTGACTTGCGCTCGACGTTAAGGATCTTTGCTGCGGCAGATTTGTTGCCACCTGAGTCTAGGTACGCACGGAGCGTTTGAATCAGGGGAACCGCACGAACGGCATCGTACTCGAGCAAGGGACCTAACTCGGTTTCTACGAAGTTCGCGAGATCATTTCCCTCTCTGAGACGCAGCAGCAGTCGTTGGAGTCCCAGATCCGTGAAGTGCGTCACTCCCACTGTTGTTGCGGATGCGGTTTCACAACGGAGCGCCTCGCCAGCCTCATTCATGCCTCGTTGCAGGGATTCTATTCCAATTTCACTGCTGGCGCCAGCCGCGATTTCGAGCAAGTCGAAATTCTGCTTGATATGCTGTCCTGCGTCACGAGTTATTTCGTTAAGTCGAGTAGCTGTCGAGTCTGAAGTAGGGACGCCGATAATCACAACTACTCGACGTCCCTCCCTGCTCAGCAGCCCGACACATGATGCCCGTACGATCGCTTTCCGTATCTCATCCGCCACAGGGCCGTAGGCCTCGGGCTGGCTTTGGCGCGTGGTTGCGTGTGAGGCCTGAGTTGCGGGTTTCTCCCCGAGCTCGATGATCAGTACCGCGAGCTTCCGGTCGGTGAAGTCGGTTCCCAATGCTCGAGCTCTTCGAAAAACTTCCTCGGAGGACCGGAATCGACCGTGAAGAATATCCGCTACGAGTGCTCTTCTCGCATGATACGCGGACTCCCTCGTGTCCTTGTCGGCCAAGAGGGTGAATCCGATGATCCACCCTGCGCGATCTATCGACAGCAGGTCTACGTCATCGAGCGTGCTGTCCTGCTCCAGTACGTGAACTCGGTACCACACCTCTTCGCGTACCACAATCGGCATCCATGCACACCGTATGGCACCGTTTACCACGCTCACTGGACGCGTGGCGTCCCAGTCGTGATTGGACCGTGAATGCGTGTCCCAGGCGCGAAGGAGCGTATCGACAGTTCCCAGATGGGTAGCATACTCCACAACCTGATGGGCGCGATCCTCGAGAATTACAGGGTTCCGCACTATCTCTGCTAAACGGTTAACGATCCGACCGGTGCCTGCTCCGCTAAGGGCTAGGTGGGCAAAGTCTCGGGCAACAGTGTCTGCCCGCTCCAGCATCCGGTACTGACGATTGATGATCGTGGAATGAACCGCCTCCGTGATTTCCACGTAGCGCACTTCTTGCTGGAACACGATGAGCGGGACATGCCGTGCCTCTGCTTCTCTAATGAGTGCTTCGGGTAGCTGGCGGGACGTGCGACGCACGCCTATCACAAGGCCGGCCACGCCAACTTCGGCAAGCTCACGAATGTAGCGGCGATGCAGCGCGTTATCATTCGGAAGCCCTATGCCAGTGGTCAGCAACAACTCGCCACCCTGCAGCAGGTTAGCGACATCAGGCACGTCGGAGAGATGTACCCAACGAACCGGCCGATCGAGCCCGGCGACACCCGCGACTACCTCAGCTTCGGCTTGCTGGAAAACGTCAAATCTTAGAATGTCGCGTACTGTCAGCGTCATTGGTTCTCTATTGCCTCTGGAAACTGACTGATCATTACGACACTGGCAATAAACTAGATAAGTGTATCAATTCTGGCGAAAAACGATACAGATTGGTTACTTCTTGACGCGATTTACTGGGCATGTTGGGTATGATCTCAGCATTGCTATTCTCTTCAATTAGCAGTAGTGTCACTGCTTGGAAGTCGACTCCACATTGTCATCAGGTCAATGTGGTTGGCAATCTGCTCTTACGCATTGGATGGCCATCCGACGGAAAATCCGCAAGGCATCTCAAGGAGCTTCCGAGCACGTGGTCATCGCGGTAGGCGGCTTTGTCAGGCCGTCTCCGGTGATGTATCTCCAAGTGCAGTGGTCTCGGTGCCCATGCGTGGCGTCGGAAATTGCGCAGTCATTTTGACAGATGATTGCAGTAAAGCTGGTCTACTATGGGTCGTCGAGCCATTCCGTGTACGATCGGCAATAACACCTTGGACTGAAAGGTGACAGCTATGTCTGCAGTCGAGTATGGGATGATCATTGGCGGCCAGTGCATGCATTCCTCTTCCCATGAATGCGTGGAGAGCACGAACCCGGCCAACGAGGAAGTAATTGGCACCTTTCCCGATGGCGATCAAGTTGATGTTTCGCAGGCCGTTACTGCTGCAAGTGAGGGTCTAGAGGC
>DAINCT010000158.1:0-7891 GCA_036732245.1 Chloroflexota bacterium
GGTCCTTAGCAATTTCCGTCTCGCTCCGTCCGGCGAAACGCAACCGCACCAGTCCTTCGTATGCCTGGTCGGCCCGCCTCCCTGCCTCGTGAAGACGCTCCAACTCTTCCGGCTCCTTCAGCATCCGAAGTTCTCGCATCAGCGACGATGCCGGCACGAAGGACGCGGCGGGAAACAGAGCTTGCAGATTCAGAAGCACGCCCGCCCACGCCATGTCCGATATGCCAATCGTAAAAGGCTGGGTCGGATCTTGCACGACAGCTCGCAAGCACGCGTACGGATCCTGGCCATCCGGATACGACCGGATCACGAGATCGTCACGGTCCCGCAACCGGGGAGCCTCTAGCTCCGGCAGCACGATGACCGGCGCTCGACCTGGAGCGACGACAAAAACCGTGGGTCGCTCGCTGGGATGACCACCGTATCCCGCAAGGTAATGGAGATCGGCTGAAGGCGTGACGAACAACATATCAACATTCGCCTTCACCAGAACCTGAACCATCCGTTCGATACGGTGCAACGTCGTCTCCTCCGCCCACGACAATCTAATTTTCTTCCCTGTGGGTCAGCAATTACGGCGCAGCCGAGTACGGATCGACCCGCTGAAGTGGATCGGGCCCGGTGGCGAGTGGCCAGAACGGGTCCAGGGTCGCGAAGAGAGTCGAACGTTGCGGAGACGAACAGCCGGAGTCACACAGCAGACGCGCGTCATGTATGTGCGCGATCTGCGCTAGCCGACGAACCTTCTTGCGCTCCTGACTGAATCTCTGCAAGTCCTTCAGCGTCGAGTGGTACATCTGCTCGCGCGTTACCGACAAGTGTTTGTGGCTGTAAAGGTCCCAAAGGTACGCCACGACGATCACATAGTCGCGCGTCTCGCGGAAGGGCGGAACACCGTTGTAAGCGGACACGGCATTCGGACCGGCGTTATACGCCGCAAGCGTCAGGGTCCAGTCCGGGAAGAGTCCGTGGTATTCAGCGAGCATCCTCGCCCCCATGAACACGTTCTGGCGCGGATCCCAGGGTCCATGCAACACCTGCATCAGGCCGCGCGCGTCGGCGGGACTGTATGCTAGCGGGTCCCCGCCAGATTCCATCGTCATAACGGCGGCGATCAACCCCGGACTGAGGTTGTATCGGTGAGCTGCCGGAACGATTATGAACCCCCAGCGACTCACGGCGTAAGGAACTCCATGTCCCCAGCGGAGCCGGGCACTTTCCCGCAACTGTGCGGGCGATGGCAATGGAATTTCCGCGGGAACCGGCGACTGTGGCGCGCTAGGCACAGGGGTCGCGGTGATTCCTACACTCGTCGCCGTACTAAAGGGCGTGTCAAGACGCGTCGGGGGGGCAGTCGGAGCAGAGCCTTCACCGACTGTTGGCTGCTCCGCCACCGTGGCCACCGGCGCCGAGCGCTCTCGCACCGCCGTGGGAGGTACGGACTGTACCGTTGCCGCCGGTGCGATTTCCGTGGCAACAGGCACGGTTGGCTGCAGAGTTGAAACTGTCATAGTCGGCGTCGGCACTACATCGTCGGCCGATGCAGGGTGTCCGGGGATGAACGACCAAGCCGCCATCATGGCCGCCCCGAGCACACACAGGCGCGGGATATCAGTGTATCGACGCATACGCCGCCGAGGTTAGCGCATTCGGCCAACCTCCGTCTACCTTTCGAGCCCAGCATGCGGTCCGCAGTCAATGCATCGAGCAAGGGGCGGGCCAACGCACGACTTAGCCACGGCCTACTCGTGTCAGCGACGACCACGATCCGTTCCGTCACGCGCCGTGAATCACGCTGATGGCTGCGATGACATTGACCGCTCCATGCACGAGAATCGAAGCGTAGATACTATGACTGTAGTAAAAGACATACGCCAGCGCGATGCCCAGGAACATCAGAATCGGTAAGGTGTGTAATTCGCCATGAACTATTCCAAAGATGGCACCGCTGGTCAAAGCACCCACGAAAACTGACATCGTGAGCCCGAGCTTATGACTGGTAAATCGGGCAATACCCTGGAAAATAATTCCGCGGAACAGGACCTCCTCGGCCAGGGGTGCTTCCACGGATGCCCAAACCAATACAAGCAGTGCTCGCAGCAGGTTGACGTGAGTCCCTACGGGAAGTTCCTGCTTGGCATTGCCTTGCAGATGGAATCCGGGGAAGAACGCCGAAAAGGCCACGCTGATCAAATCCACGCCGACAAAGATGGGTACGAGTGTCAGCAGAGCCCTGACGAGGGAGGATATTCCAGGAAACCGGAAGCCAAGCGCTTTCGGGCCGGCGCCCGTGCGGTGCACGATCAGCCAGTACACAGATAATGCGACGCCGAGCGCGAGAAACTGATATGCGACGATGCTGAAAATTACCGGGTCGCGCGTATAAAGCCCTAAAAATATTGCCACCGAGGCAAGTACCGAGTCTCCGAGCACGTACACCACGAATGCCAGAGCCAGAGCAGCAAACGCAGTGCCGGCGCCCCAGGGAACAAGTCGGTACCCAGTCGGGTAAATCCGCGCGTGTTCCGCGTCGGGATCCAGCACGTCAGAGCTCACGCGCGCTGCTCCGGACCCTGCCGTCCCGCACCATCGCGCTCACATTCTGTATGTCCGGATACAGTACCCGATCCGATTCGAGGGGAGACACTTCCGAGCGGATGAGCGCATGAACCGCTTCTAGTGGAGCGCTGGTACGCAGTGGACGTCGAAACTCGAGGCCGGCCGCGCCGCACAGGAGTTCGATGGCTAGAACGGTTTCCACATTGTGCAGAATTTCGATCGCTTTTAAGCCGGCGGTTACTCCCATGCTGACGTGGTCTTCCTGGTTGGCCGAGGTTGGGATCGAATCGACGCTGGCAGGATGAGACAACACTTTGTTCTCGGAAACGAGCGCAGCCGCTGTGTACTGGGACACCATCAATCCAGAGTCCACCCCACCGTGCATGGTCAGGAACGGAGGTAGTTCGCTGAGGTGTGGGTCCAGCATCGCCTCGATGCGGCGTTCCGAGACGCTCGCGAGTTCGGCCAGCGCGATCGCCGCAAAGTCGAGTGCCAATGCCAGCGGCTGTCCGTGAAAGTTGCCGCATGATATGACGTCGTCCAGTCCAAAGATCAAAGGGTTATCGGTCACTGAATTGATTTCGGTCTCTATCACTCCCGATACGTACGCGATCGCATCGCGCGATGCGCCATGGATTTGAGGCATGCAGCGCAGGGAGTACGGGTCCTGTACTCGATGGCTATCCTCTCGATGTGAATTCATGATCTCGCTGTCCGCGGTGAGGATGCGCATGCGAGCAGCCGACTCGATCTGGCCCGTGTGCGGACGCACCTCGTGCACGCGTGGGTCGAACGCTCGGTTCGTTCCTCGAAACGCCTCGAGTGAAAGGCAGCCGGCAACGTCCGCCACATCGAGCACATTTCGCGCTCCGTCTACCACCATGACTCCGAGCGCTGTCATGAGTTGCGTGCCGTTGATCAGAGCCAACCCTTCTTTGGCCGCAAGGCGCACAGGCGTAATGCCTTCCGTTTTCAAAACGTTCTCTGCGGGGACCAGCTCGCCATTGAAGTAGGCGTGCCCTTGCCCTATCAGTACCAGGGCCAAATGCGCCAGTGGAGCGAGGTCGCCGCTAGCTCCCACCGAGCCCTTCGATGGGACATGGGGGATGATGCCGGCGTTCATGATGTCCAGGAGCGTCTGCACGGTCTCGGGACGTATTCCGGAATAACCGCGTGCAAGAGACGCCGCTCGCAGAATAATCATGGCGCGCACCACCTCTTCCGCCAGCGGCGCTCCCACCCCGACGCAGTGGCTGACTATGAGATTGTGCTGCAGGAGTTCAAGCGCCTCATACGGAATCACTCGGTCGGCAAACTTCCCGAATCCGGTTGTGATTCCGTACACAACGCGTCGCTCGGCAACCAGCCGGTCAACAGCTAGGCGGGAGCCTTGCATGGCCTGAATTGCGAGGGGCCCGAGCTCGACACGGCGAGCATCACGTGCCGCGCTCGCTACCTCTGAAACGGTCAAAAGTCCGCAGTTTATAGTGAGGGGAGTCATTAATGCGCTCGTGCTCTTTGGCGCGGTGTAGCGGCGCGAAAGCGCCTCATCCTAGCACACACATCGTCTGTCAAATGGCTGCGGCGCCGAGGATAGAAGCCATAATCATGCCGAAACCTATCATTGGATTGACCTGTCAATTGTTCCCGGAGCCACTCGCCCGCTCCTCCGTGAATCAGCAGTATGTCGACGCCGTAATTGCAGCGGGAGGGGCTCCCCTGCTCATACCGATCGGCTTGGACCGAGAAGCCCTCGACCGCATTTATGAGCTAGTCGACGCGGTGCTGCTCCCCGGTGGTGATGATGTGTCGCCGCGCCTGTACGGGCAAACGCCTCATCCTGCTCTCGGTGCGGTCAGTGACGTACGTGATTCGCTGGAAATCGATGTGACGACTCGCGCGCTTAACGACGGATTGCCCGTGCTTGGCATCTGTCGGGGAGTTCAGGTCCTGGCCGTAGCGGCCGGAGGCAGTCTCTGGCAGGATGTACCGAGCCAATACGAAGCCGCGTTGAGTCACGACATACGCGAACACGGGCGCGACCATCTGTGCCATGAGATCGACATCGCCACAGGGTCCCGCCTGCAGATGGCTATCGGCACCACCCGTGCGACGGTCAATAGCTTCCATCATCAGGCAGTGCGGGAAGTACCGGACGGGTTTTGTGTAACGGCATGGGCCGGAGACGGAATCATCGAGGCCATCGAAGCGGAGAGTCATCTTTTTGTCGTCGGTGTACAGTGCCACCCGGAAGGCATGTGGCGAACGACAGCGCCAGAGTTTGCAGGACTGTTTACAGCCTTCGTCGATGCCGCACATGAACGATCGCTCCCCGCTCGGCGGTGAGGTCTCCGGGTAAGAAGGGTAACGGACCCGCGCGATTGCGCGGGTCCGTTACACCGTTCTACCTAACCGACGGTTACGACCTTGACCGGACTGACAGCCGAGTGACCGAGCGAATCTGTGATCAAGACTCGAAGCTTGTACGAGCCGGCGTGCGGGAACGTGTACCTGGTCAGCTTGGTGCTGGTCTTCAATTTTTGTGAGCCGACCTGCCAGGCAAACGTGGCTGGACGAATTCCGCTGCCGGCGTGCAGGGTTGCTTTCAATTGAACCGAACGGCGCGCAAGGTAACGTGTGGGGCTAACCGTAGCAGTAGGACGGTCTCCAAACCACTGAAAGATGCGTTGTAGGACTTGTGCCCGCGTGGCATACCCAGTGTTGTCGTTGATGCCTTCGAAACCGAACGAGAACACCACCGTTCGACCCGCGAACGTTGCCTTGTGAGAGAGAGTTGGTTCGTCCGACGATACGATCGCAACGTCCGCGCCACCCTCAGCCGTAGACAGTTGCGTTGTTCGAAGTGCCGCCGACCCGTAGCCGTTCCCGTAAGGTGCAGCACTTCCAAAAAACGGTTTCAGTCCGTTTACCCCAAACATGTCGGCAAACGGAGTGCTTTTCACGGCAAGGTTCGTGGCCGCGCCGTCGCCTTTCGTGCTGAAGTCGATCGCCTTCATCCCGCCGAAGATATACGAGTTAGAGCGCACTCCGAAGCGGGTGTCGGGGACCGCGCTCGGCTGCGGCGGCGAGATGCCGCCGGCGCTACTCTTGTCGTTCGTGGAGTTGTCGTACGTGCTTAACCCGGCATCTTCGGCGCCCAGGACGACGAGCGACCACACCGTGTCCGAGGCGGTCGCTCCTTCACCCGACAC
The DNA here is from genome assembly GCA_036732245.1 of Chloroflexota bacterium. Classification (GTDB taxonomy): domain Bacteria; phylum Chloroflexota; class UBA5177; order UBA5177; family UBA5177; genus JANWJD01. The sequence continues at coordinate 5,772 of DAINCT010000158.1, forward strand.
GAAAACGTGCCCGCCCTTGTCGACATATTCATGGAGGGCGCTCGTGTCCAGGCCGGTCAGCGGCCCCTGGAACGCTTCGGAGTTGTTGCCCGCGAATGCGCCCAGGTTAGAGCCGGTGAAGTAGATGACGGCGCTCGAGTGCTGCATGTCGGTGTACGAGGGGGCGCCCAACTTCGCCTCATCCCAGTAGGTGTAAGGTTGACCGATCGCCTTCAACGCATCGGTGTAGTACTTAGTCACGTCCTTGTGCACGGGGGCCGGAAAAGGAGCATCGGGCACGTAGCGACTGGTCGACGCGTCCACCAGGAGCACGGTGTTCGCTTGTACCGGGCCATTTACAACGTGTGCAAAATACGGGACATGGAGCGTCTCACCGCCATGTGTCAGAACGATATAGCCGCTGAAGTCATTGTTCGCGGCCGAGGCCGATACGGTGAGACTCAGAGCCAGATCCACATGGCCGGAAGCCGGCACCGTGATGCTGCTCGGAACGGCGAGCGCGAATCCGTTGGACGACGTGCCGAAGGGATTGACGGAGACGCTCCAGGTGCCGCTTCCTCCGCCCACGTCGTTGATCGTGAGTGTGGCGCTCTGTTTTGCCGCTCCGCCCGCGACATTGATCTCGCCGAACGTGATAGACGTGGGGGTGGCATAGGCTGTGGTCGAGAGCGCCGCGTTAGCATCGAGCAGTCCGCCGCCCATTTGAGTCACGGATGGCGCCGCATTGGTCGTTGGGTCAACCACTACCGATGGATCGGCATGTTCAACCAGGGCCGCCTTGACCTGCAGCGGCGTCCACTTAGGATGTTTCTGAAGCACAAGTGCGGCTGCTCCCGCGACATGAGGACTGGAAAAACTCGTGCCGTTGCCGGAGGTGAATCCGCTGGGGTCGTATTGTGGACCAGTTGGATCTTGCGCCTCCGTCGCCGAGTAGATGTCTTCCCCTGGAGCAACCAGATCCGGCTTGATGCTATAGTTCGCCCCGTACCCACGGGAACTGAAGTCGGCGAGAAGATTCGGCGTTTCGTCCGCCACAGTCAGAGATGGATCGAAAGTGACCAGTGCACTCGGATGCGACTGGAGGAACGACACCAGTGCCTGCCCGTCGGCCTGCGAAATTGACATCGAGGGCAGAGTAGCCGACGCGGTAGCCATGTGAAGCAGACTCACTTCAGGCACGTTGTCGTACACCAGGGCACCGATGGCACCAGCCGCCGCCGCATTGTTGATCTTTTTCTCGAACGTGATCGTGCCGCGCTGGATGAGCGCTATCTTGCCGTGCAGATCCTTGCCGGTAAAATCGTTGGCCGTGAGGTCCGTGGTGTCGTCTTGCGGAAGACGCGCGAGCCCGACAGGTACCATCTGTGCCGGACCAACCGTGGAGGTGAACGCATGTCCCTGGTTAGCGCGCATTCGAGTCAATTCACCCGGGATACCGTCCGCTCCGGTGATCAAGGCGGAAGAGAAGATACCGCGCGAGTTCGTTGTTGCCCCGACCGCGATCGCCGATGCAGCGACCCCGGGTGAGCTCACGGTTTGTGTGGAAGGACCGTCGTTGCCGGCGGCGACCACCAAGGTCAATCCTGCCTTCGACGCCAGATCGAGTTCCTGAGACTCGAAGTCCAGACTTGGGTCACCGGCCGGGCCTCCAATGCTGATATTGGCGACGTCGGCACCGTCCAGGAGGGCCGCCTCGATGCCTGCCAAAATGTTGCTATCGGTAGTCGAGCCTCCACCGTCGCCAAATACGTTGTAGTTCATTAAGTACGCTGCCGGCGCCATGCCACTCATGTGGGTGCCCAATGGAGTGACGGTGTTGTAATCGCATGCCTCGATGGCCGCATTAAATGTGCCGTGGCCCTGCACGTCACTCGCCGAATATTTCGCGCTTGGGTCTGAGCCGAAAGCTCGCGCCACGATCACCTTGTTGTTGGTGAGGGCCTGATCCGCCGGATTGTCGGATCTGCGGCCAAGAGGCGGCGGGGCAAACCCCGTATCGTTGAAGCACGGATTCTTGATGTCTATACCCGTGTCGATATTGGCAATCATCAGATTGCGCCCAGCGTTGGCCGGGCTTCCGACCTGCGACCAGGCTCCGGTTGCATGCACCAGATTGACAC
>DAINCT010000159.1:0-7417 GCA_036732245.1 Chloroflexota bacterium
GGTCGGCTTGGTGCATTACAACGTGCCGGAGGAGATCGACCGATTCATCGCCGCGCTGGCGGAGATCCTGGGCGCCGGGTAATCGGCTACGACGGGACCGGCGTGAATCGCTCGATCAGTTCTACCAGCGCATCGTTCTCGAACGGTTTGGAGACGTAGGCATCGAAGTCTCCTACCCGGTCGGCAAGCTTCAGTGCGCTATCGGAGGCCGACATGGCGATCAAGGGCACACCACGGGTGTCGGGAGCGTGCCGCAACGTCAGAGCTAGGCTCAGTCCGTCCACCGAGGGCATCATCAGGTCGACCATGATGAGATCCGGGCGCTGCAACGGAATGATTTTCAACGCTTCGCGTGCATCGTGAGCCACCATGACAGGATGGCCATGATACTCCAGGATGTCCGCGAGAAGCTCGGTGATACCCGGCTCATCATCGATTACTAGGATCACGGTCGCTTCCTTTCGACAGGCGTATCCGAAGTCGGACGGTTCGACGCGAAGCAGTGCACAGGGCGGGAAGAGCAGACACGTAACTCGTCCAGACCTTCGTACTGACCACATTACGGGCATCTCGACGTGCAGTCAAGAGGCAAAGGACAGCTTCCCCCCACCGGTGCAGGAATCGTGCCTGCATCTCGATTGATATTTCTTCTCGCATCTTTTATGACAGTGTTTACATATATCGGGCCTCCACCGTCTTGGTTGTTGGTGGAAAAGTCCATTACGAGGCGCGAGATCCGGGTGGATGCACGAGCATGGGAGGGAGGACACTGAGTCGGAAGGAAGCACGCGGGCACGAGGGCAGGCGCGGGGGCCTGCCCCTACGAAGGATGGGCTCGTTTTGATGGAGAGGATGCCGCCGGGTTGTCGTGGTCGAGGTGCCATTGTCTCGGGTTATCTTCGATGTAGTGACGGACTCTATTCAGATCAAGGTCGTTTCGAATGACGTGGTCGTAGTGGTTTCTCTGCCAGAGCTTGCCGCTGCCTGGATCAAATGACGCGGATGTGCCGAGCAAGCGGAACTGGGCGGTGGTGAAGGATTTGAATCGGTGGACCACCTGCGGGAGGGACCTCGTAGGGTCAGGCCCCCGCGCCTGACCTCCCTCGGTCGTGCCCTTGAGCACCACAATGCCATGCAGATGGTTGGGCATGACCACGAAGGCATCAAGGTCGACGCAGGGGTAGGCGGCGGGTAGGCCTTCCCACGCCTCAGAAACCATGAAACCGAGTTCGGTCATGTCGACCGTATCGTCCTGTACGGACCCGAGGATGCAGGCTCGATCAACCGTGCAGATGGTCACGAAGTACATGCCTGACTGTGCGTAGTCGTAATCCTGCAGGCGAAGACTCTGGCGAGAGTAGTAGGTACGAGTGTGGGACATTCAACACCACTCTGGATCGGCGGGACGGCGAGACGGCGAGCGCAGGCGCGAGGAAGGGAGCACGGGGGCGCAAGGGTCTGCCCTACGAAGGGCGTCACGAGTCAGGTGGAGGTGCAGGCCGTTACGAAGTTTCGGATGAGGTGGAGGCCGCTGCGCCCGCTACGCTCCGGGTGGAACTGGACGCCCCAGATTGGGCCGGCGGCCACCGCACTGCAAAATGTGGCGCCATAGTCCGTCTGGCCCGCGCTCAGTGCCGGGTCGGCCGGCACACAGACATACGAGTGTACGAAGTAGAAGTATGGATCGGGCGGGAGACCGTCCCAGAGATCGGTTCCGGTGGAGGTCTCCACTTGATTCCATCCAATGTGTGGAACCTTCAGATCCACGTGCAGCAACTGAACACTCCCGGGAAGCAGGCCGAGGCAGGAGGTTTCTCCCTCCTCACTGCGCTCGAATAGGAGTTGCATCCCGAGACAGAGACCGAGCAGTGGGCGGCCCGACCGCGCAACCTCGACCACAACCTCATCCAGCCCGCGCTCGCGCAGCCGCTCCATGCCGGCGGAAGCGGCCCCGACACCGGGTAGAACGACTCCATCGGCCTGCCGGATGAACTCCGGATCGGCAGTGCGCTCGGCCGCGGCTCCGATTCCGACAAAGGCGTTGTGCACGCTGGCCAGGTTACCCAGCCCGTAATCGACGATTGCAATCATAGAGTTCCCTTGGTCGATGGGACGTCATCGTGCACGATGCGGGTGGCCGCGTGCAGTGCCAGGGCGAAGCTTTTGAACGCCGCTTCGATCAGGTGATGGGCGTTTTCTCCCCGGATGCAATCGATATGTAGGGTCATGAGTCCGGCGTAGGCGAGAGATTGAAAGAAATGGGCGACAAGTTCCGTGTCGAAGGTTCCGACCTTTGGTACCGGCATGACTACGTCGTAGACGCAATAAGGCCGGCCGGATAGATCAAGCGCCGTGCGGACCAGCGTTTCGTCCATGGGCGCGTATGCCCATCCGTAGCGGGCGATGCCGCGTTTGTCACCCAGGGCTGCACGCAGCGCCTGGCCCAGGACGATGCCGACGTCCTCCGTCGTGTGATGATCATCCACCTCGATATCGCCGCCGGCCTGCACCAGTAGACCGAAGCGCCCATGTCGAGCCAGCAGGGTTAGCATGTGGTCGAGGAAAGGCACACCCGTGCTGACTTCCGCCTCGCCGCCGGCATCCAGATCGAGCCAGACCCGCACGTCAGTCTCTCCGGTTTGTCGATGCACCTCGCCCGTTCGCCTCCGCTCATCCATGACTGTACACGTGTCCTCCCGCCGGCAGCTCCGCCAGGATGGTCCAGAGACCGTTGACGTCGCGGAGGCGATACGGTACGTCCATCTCGGGCGCCAGCGGACCCACTGCTATAAACGGCATGCCCGCCGCCTCGGCGGCCAGGGCATCGTTTACCGTGTCCCCCACGTATACCGGTTGCCGGCAGTCGAGCCGCGCGACCAGTGCGATGAGGGGCGCGGGATCGGGTTTTTCCCGCGGCGCGTCCTCTCGTGCGATCACCAGGGCCGGCGGAAAATACTCCTCCAGTGCATGCTGCCGAAGTGCCATCAGCGCTTCCGGTCGCGGCCGTGAGGTCGCGATGCCGCGCGCGAAGGGACGAAGTCCGGCCAGCGTTTCGCGTGAAACAAGCGGTGTCTCACGCTCGATCAGCGGTTCATCCCACTGGAAGGGAGGGTTTTCGCCGGAGAGTTCTTCCCAGGTGGCGCTGCCCAGGTAATAGGTCTGAAAAACGCTTTTCAGCCGCGCATATTCCGCGGAGCGACGCTGCTCTTCAGTGGGAGCAGCCGACTGCCGGCCTCGCCGCTGCGCCACGAGCGCCCAGGTCGCATCCCAATCGTTGTTGAGTCCCGGATGGCGTTTGATCGCCAGCGTCTCCTCGATCGTGACCGGTTCGCGCAACTGGCGCTGGGCGGTACTCCGAATCGCCTCACGGTACGATTCACTCTCGTCCACGAGCGTCCCGTCGAGGTCGAACAGCACGGCATCAACCTGCAAGCTGTGCATGCACGTCCTCCAGGGCAGACAGCAGCAGGTCCGAGTCCGCGGGCAGGCCCACCGAGAATCGTAGCGCTTCAGCCGGGTCGCTCAGCGCCCTGATCAGGACGCCTCGCTCCGCGAGCTCATGGCGCCAGGTGACGGCTCGGTCGCATGGAATCTTCCAGTACAGGAAGTTTGTCACCGATGGATAGACCCGTCCAAAGTCGAGGGCGCATAAGCGCTCGGTCAATCGATCGCGCTCCGCGATGAGGGATCGTACATTCCCCATGAGATATGCCTGATCTTCGAGTGACGCGACGCCCGCCACCTGGGCAGCGATCGAGACGTTGTATGGAGACTTGACTTTAGTAAATTCTGCGACCAGTGAAGGATCGACCACCGCGTAACCCAGGCGAATGCCGGCCAGGGCAGCCCATTTGCTCATGGTGCGCAGTATGACGAGATTCGGATACCGATGGGCGAGGTGGACCAGGGAGTGGCCCGAGAACTCGGCATACGCCTCGTCCAGGACGAGGATTCGTCCGGTCTCGAGCAAGCGGGCGATATCCGCGTCCGGCGTCATATTACCGGTGGGGTTGTTGGGACTACAGAGGAAGATCATCTTGGTGCGGTCACTCACCGCCCCTTCCACCGCTTGCACATCCACGGCGAAAGTCTCATCGCGCGGCACGATGACAACGTTGCCTCGATTCACCGCACCACTTATTGCGTACATGAGAAACGCGGGGGTGCAGTCGATCATTTCGTCGCCCGGATCGAGAAAGAGGCGAGTGAGCAGGTCGATCATCTCGTCACCACCGACGGTGCAGACGATGCGCTCCGGCTCGGTGCCGAGATACTCGCCGAGTCGCTCGCGTAGCTCGGTGCACGCCGCATCCGGATAGCGCCAGGCGTTGCAGTGCTGCAATGCCTCATAGACGCGGGGCGATGGTCCGTATGGATTCTCGTTGGCGTCCAGCTTGGCAAAGGTGCGTCCCTCGCGCCGTTGCAGCATCTCGAGCGTGGGTGGAGGAGGATACGGCTGCAACGCCGCTATGTCGGTGCGGAGGAGGTCGTGAATGCTCAAAAAGCCGATCCCTCCAAACGCGCCTCGACCGCTCGGGCGTGGGCTTCGAGGCCTTCCTCACGCGCCAGCCGCCCGACTGTTCTTGCCAGCGAGGCCAGACCATCGGGGCTCAGCTCCTGGCACTGAATCATGCGACCGAAGCTCTCGACCGACACCGGCGCGAAGGTGCGCGCGTAGCGTGCCGTGGGGAGCACGTGGTTCGTGCCCGTGGCGTAGTCGCCGGCGGCATTGGGCGCGTACGGTCCAAGGAAGACGGAACCCACGTTGCCGATGCGGCGCAGCACCTCACGTGGCGCCGCGGTGACGATCTCGAGGTGCTCAGGGGCGTACCGGTCGGCCAACGCTGCCGCGTCTTCGACCGAATCCACCAGCACGATCAGCCCCACGGCATCGAGTGCGGCGCGCGCGATCTCCACGCGGGGAAGTGAGACGATTTGGCGCTCGACTTCCCGCGCTACGGCTTCCGCCAGGTCACGAGACGTGGTGACGAGCACAGCCGGCGAGTCGGGACCGTGTTCCATGTCGGATAAGAGGTCGGCCGCGATCCAGCGTGGATCGGCATGCTCGTCGGCGATGATCAACAGTTCCGAGGGTCCGGCCGGCGCATCGAGGGAACACTCGGGAAAAGCCAGCAATTTGGCCGCCGTGACGTAGGCATTGCCGGCGCCGAACAATTTGTCCACGCGCGGCACTGATTCCGTACCGTGTGTCATCGCGGCGATCGCCTGCGCCCCACCCAGTTTGAAGACTCGATGTATTCCCACCAGATCGGCCGCCACCAGGGTAGCCGCCGGTACCGAGCCATCCTCGTTCGGTGGCGTACAGAGAACAATTTGCGGGCAGCCCGCGATAGACGCCGGAACTCCCAGCATCACAACCGAAGAGGGATATGCGCCGCGTCCCCCGGGGACATAGAGACCGACACGCTCGATCGGCCGCCATTCGCGCCAGGCACAGACGCCAGGAGCCGTCTCCACCGCTTCCTCCGCCGGGAGTTGTGGTGTGTGGAAGGCACGCACCGCGGCCACCTGGGCACCGAGCGCCTCGTGAACGCCCGCATCAAGTACTTCTCGAGCTCGAGCGAACTCCTCATCGGAGACCGCCAGGTCGTGCAGCACGGCGCCGTCGAAACGTTCCGTGTAGCGCCGCAGCGCGACATCGCCCTCGGCGCGAACTGCGTCCATGATCGCCCGAACGACCGGCACGAGTGCCTCGAGGGACTGTCGTCGCTCGAAGAGAATCGCGCGATCGTGCTGGGACAAATTCTGTTGAGGGACGATGCGCAGCGGCATGGAGGGCGAATCTCTTTCGCTGGACGATGACGTGTCCTATTGTGCCCCAAAGCGGTTAATTCCCGGTTAATAGACTTCAGCTATGCTTCAAATAAGAATTTGTTGAGGATCGAGCATGAGAACCATACGTCGTCTATTCGTCTTATCGACACTGGGGTTTGCCGTCTCCGTGGTACCGGTCCACGCACAGGGTAATGGCTCGCACGCCAAAGCTCCGGTTAATTGGCAGCAACGCGATACCGCAATCTATGTAGTTTCAACCCTCAATCTCCTGTCACACACCAAGAACCATACGGTCCAGCAGGTGTTTCAGCGGCTCAATATCACGCACATCGACGTCTATGCCGACAACGATCAGGCAAATCTCTACTTCATCGAACTGGAGCGTGACGATTCGTCTACGGCCGGCACACTCGCCTACCAGTTGGGCTGGCCCAGACCAAAGCGCATCTCGTGGTCGGCCGGTAAGACCCTTCCGACTGTCAGTGCGCAGATTGCGCAGGCTTACAAGTCGGATAGCAAGACGCTGATCGGGACCTTCACCTCGCCTCTGCCCTAACACGCATAACCTCATGGCACAAGGGAGTTCGCTACGCATGCGCCGAGTCACTGCAGTCCTGGCCTCACTCGTCCTGGTGGGACTCGCCGCGCACGGGGTGGGAGCTCAGGGGAAAAGCACCCATGGCGCCGCGGTGGCGACGATTGCCCGCAGCACGTGTGTAGCCCCGAACCCACACAACCCGAAGGTCACGAACCATGGGCAGTGCGTGGCACAGGCCGCTCGCACCAACTCCAGCGGCCACGGTGCCCAGACCAAGAATCACGGGAAGCATCTCGGACACTCCAAAAGTCAGGGGCACGCGAAGACGAAGCATTCCGACGAGGGGAAGGCACAGCCGAAGGGGACTGAAGCTCCTGAGCCGACTGAAGCCCCGGAGGCGACCGACACGCCCTAGCCGGTCAGGTGATTCATATGCGCGGTTTCATAACCGATCCCGCTGCGCCTGGCGGGCTGAGATTGGTCGATGACCTGCCGGAGCCGGGGCCGGCTCCGCACGAACTGTTGCTCGAAGTTCGCGCCTTTGGAGTCAATCGAGGCGAACTCTTCCTCCTGCGGCAGCGCCCGGACGGATGGCGACCAGGGCAGGACGTAGCCGGTGTGGTAGTTCGGGCCGCCGCCGACGGCAGTGGCCCGGCGGTGGGCGAGCGTGTCGTGGGCGTGGTCGACGGCGCCGGTTGGAGCGAGCGGGTTCCGGTCCCGACCAATTGGGCGGCACTTCTACCGCAAATCGTCTCTTTCGCTCAAGGCGCCTCACTGCCGATTGCAGGCTTGACGGCGCTGCGTGCCCTCCGCGTCGGCAGCCCCGTGCTGGGACGCCGTGTCCTGGTGACAGGTGCGATGGGCGGAGTGGGACAGTTCGCCGTGCAACTGGCCGTGTTCTCAGGTGCCTGGGTGACGGCTCTCATTCATTCTCCGGAGGACGAGGAGGAGGTGCGTGCCCTGGGTGCGCATGAGGTTGTGACCTCCCTGGACGACGCCTCACTCGGTCCGTTCGAGCTTGTGCTGGAGGCCGTGGGTGGGAGCGTGCTCCAGGATGCGGTCCACCGGCTCGCTCCCCGCGGG
>DAINCT010000159.1:7427-7887 GCA_036732245.1 Chloroflexota bacterium
AAACAGGTCGACCGTTTGGCGCTGCTGGCTGCTTCCCGGCGGGACGGTCGCGGCTTATGGCGCGCTGGCCGGCCCCAGCCAGCTCAGCTTCCTGGATTTTGGCGCCGCGCCCCTCGGCCGGCTCGTGGGCCTCTTCCACGCCTACCCACAGGAGACGAAAGGGGCCGACATCGGCACGCTGGCCGAGATGATCGCCGATGGGCGCCTGGATCCGGTACTCGGCCTGGTGCGTGATTGGGAAGAGACACGTGAGGTGTTGGAAGCGCTGCGAAACGGCCAGGTGAATGGAAAAGCGGTGCTGACGCGCGAGTAGTGGTACATCCAGAAAGATTTGACCTGTCGGGTAGAACGAAGCGCGCCTACTCGACACCAGTCGAAAGAGACTGACTGACAAGGTCATGAGCCGGTCAGTCGCCTGGACACGGACGGCTGAATCGAAGGACGTGAGCGAGCACGAGGT
>DAINCT010000160.1:0-6975 GCA_036732245.1 Chloroflexota bacterium
CGGCACCTTCGGCAGCGTCGCCCAGTTCGTGCTCATGAAGCGCGCAAAGGAACTTGGCGTGACCGTCCTCTTGAGCGGGCAAGGCGCGGACGAACTGTTGCTGGGCTATCAGTCCGATGCCGTGCGCCATGTAGCGCGGCTTACAAGACAGGGTAATCTGCTTGAGGCCACGCGCAACCTGGCGGGCTTCCTGCTACATGGCACGGTGATACGCGACTATCGCTTCGCAGATATCCAGCATTTCGTCGCCAGGCGGGTCCGGACCGATAGCATCGATATTGGCGGACCGCTCCTGAAGGAATCGACATCCAGCATTCGAAGCCTTCCCACGCCAATGGACCTCAGCAGCCGTGAGGTCGAGGACCTGTATCGCGGCTCAATACCGGCGATCCTTCACTCGGAAGACAGGATGTCGATGGCCTGGTCGCGGGAAATTCGCGCACCATTTCTGGATTACCGCCTGGTCTCCCTGCTACATGCGTTGCCCGGAAACGTCAAACTGCGTGACGGGTGGACGAAATGGATTCTCCGGAATACGATGGAGCCGCTGTTGCCGCCCGCAATCGCTTGGGGCAAGGATAAACAGGGTTTTGTCTCTCCAGAGCGAGAGCGGCTTCAAGACGGGCTGCGGCCGGTTATATCGTCTATCGTGAACGCCCTGCTAGTCACCGGTGCGGCCGGCATCATCGACCAGAACGAACTGCGTCGATGGTATGCGCACTACTATGCCGGGTCCGGCGGATATCGCGCCGCCTTTTGGAGGGAGGCGCTGCTGCCAGTCGCGCTCGGAATTTGGGCGTGCCGATTCGAACGATATTTGCGATGGTAGGGAAGGCCGGTCGGTTAAATGCCGCGATTAAGACCGGGCTATATCTGCCAGGATCTTGGCCTGGACTTGGGGCAGTCGGGAGAGGTCGTGCGGAAAGCTGAGCCTTCGCAGCGGCACATGTTTCACCAACCGAGTGAGGCGATCAAATTCATGCTGGAGCAGCGAGCGGTCGGTGACGTCGAGCTTGAATGCGTATCGGACCAATTCGATAACGGCGTCGCGCGGGGAGATGGGTGAAATGCTGACTTCTTGTGACTCTCCCAAATCCACTTCGGGAGCCAAAAGGAAGAGCCGGCGTAAGGGGACCAGTCCGTTTTCAAACGTAATGCCGCCCTGTCCAGCGGCTAAGCGCAGCTTCGACGCATACGGAGTAACCCGCATAGTCGGAGGTGGAGTTTCGTAAAGCGAGTGCATACTCTCCGGCCATAATCGTAGACCCGGATAGCTCGGCTCTGCGCAGATTCGGCCACTACGCTCTCTAACGACGAGACAGTCGTCCGTCACCAGCCGAAAGCCGGCGCGACAGAAGCTGGCGGTCAGCGTGGATTTTCCACGACCAGACGGACCTACGAAGCCGATGGCACCGTGGGGAGTCATGATAGCGCCGGCGTGCAGCGCCAACGCGCCCCGCAGGCTTAACGTCAGTGGAAGCACGGTATCTAACAGGAGGTGCCGCACCGTTTCCGGTGCTGACTCCGGTGGTGAGTAAGACGAAATCTCACGGCCATCGCGGGATACCAGGAAATCCGCTGTGCCAGGAAAGCGGAGTAGATAGCCGCCTTCATGTTTGGCAAACATAAGGCCCACGGTATCATCCGGCAGTAGCCACCGATGAAACCAGTCCACGGGTGCCGGCTCAGCCGGGGAAGCGGCCAGCAGCCGGAAACGGCAGTCGATTGACCCTTCAGCCGGCTGCAATTCTGGAAGCGGCTCGGCGCTCGCGAGTGTTAGTCCATAGATCCGATACCGTGCCACGCTCCTCGCTTTCCCGAGGGTCGATCGGTGCCCACCGCCCGGCGCATCGTGCTCTTGGGCATATGCAGAGGACCGTGAGGTGGGAGCGAGGGGCGAGATTTGCCGTTGCGCGACCCATTACAGCGAATACCGAGCGCTCGCGCGCTCGAAAGCACCGGCTAGAAGCACAGGATGGCTTGATTGGTCTAGATGTGTTGCCACAAATCGATGGCAATCGTGCTCACTGACATTACTTCATCGATTACAGCTGCTTATCCGCCGTGCCTCCTGGTGCCAACGTCTGCCGTCGTAGCGCCACCGGACTGGGTCAGTCTTCCAACGGTGCCGTATTCGACTATCTCAGGCGTGGTATACACCTGTTTCCCCAGGGACCTGGGAACAGGGTTCACTCTTGGGCGCGGCGAGTCCACCATTGGTTCCTCCAGCAAGAAACGCAGCTTTCATCTATTAAGATCACGGTACCAGAGCTCAAGACAGAGTACAAGGTCAATCGTACCGGTGGGATGGAGCGGTCCGCCGTTCCGGTACTGCGAGAAGAGATTAATTAAGGCATCTCGATCAATGATCTCATTGGCTACGAGCACGGAGGTCTGAAACAGCAGTCCTACCTCGTCCGCGAAGCGATGGCGTAACTCCCAGTCCACCACTGGGGTGAAGCCCGCCTTGCCTTGCCTCGTCCGAACGACTTCCGGCAGAATGCCGCGCATAGCTTGGCGCAGGATGAATTTTGGATTGGCACCCCTCCAACGCTGATCTTCAGGGACGGCGATCAGGAACTCGACCAGACGCCGATCCAGAAGCGGACTCCGGCTCTCTATCGAGAAGCGAGCCTCGAACTGTTCACGCATTTCCAGTGCCATCGTATTCCAACCGTAGAACAGTCCGTTATAGATGACCTGTTGGGAGCGCGTTGGCATCTTCGTAACCTGGATGCCGGTGGCTAGCCGGGAGTGAAGGTCGGTCGACTGCAGCAATTTCTTCGTCAGTAAGGGAGGTGATTCGCCGCGGCGGATTGTGCGCAGAAGGGGACGCACCATCGTTTTCACCACCGACGGAATGAATGGCCTCACACAGAAATCGAGGAACAGCGGCCAAGGTGGGACGCTGTAATTGGCCGCGTCCTCCTTCACCTGTGGGATCAGGCGCCGGAACTTACCGGCGCGCACCATATCGGTCAGGTGTTCAAACCCGGCCGCAAGGAGTTCATCGCCACCGAAGCCATTGAGCATTACACGAAGCCCCCGGTCCCGTAAATCTGTGAGACCTGAAACAAACATCAGGTTCGTGAACGAATAGAATACATCTGGAAAGTGTTTAGCCTGGTCAGGCGCCAAAAGTGACGGATCTATCTCTTCGTACACCTGCTTGCGTGCTGATATTCCTGATTTCTGGACGACAGCATCTATATAGTTGCGCTCGTCGCACCGAAAGCCATCAAATATAATCGACAGCGCCTCAAAGCCTGTGAACGGCGCGGTCCCATCCTGATACAGGCATTGGGCGATAGAAACAACCGATGTGGAATCTAAGCCGCCACTGAGCATCGCCGCCACCGGGGAAGAGCTGCGCAACCGGCAACCTACCGCTTCACGCGCCAGGTAGAGGAAGTGCTCTGCGTAATCATTGTCATTGCGATAGCGGATAGTATGAGCGGGATCTATATCCCAGTAGCGACGCTGACGGATAGTCCCAGGCTCAACAACCAGAAGGTGACCGGCCGGCAAACGGTTGACATGTTCATAAAGCGTCTCCTCATTGTGACTGTACCGGTTCGTCAAGAAAATGCCGATCAAAGGCACATTGGGACGTCGTGATATGGCCAGGTCCGCAAAGAGCGCCTGCATTTCGGACGCGAAAACGAAGCTAAGGCTATCTCGGTAGTAGTAGAAAGGCTTTATCCCGATTTGGTCACGTGCGCATAACAAACGCTGCTCCAGGGCATCCCACACGGCAAATGCAAAGTCTCCTAGAATCTTTTTGGGGCAGTCCTCGCCCCAACAGATGTAGGCGGTTAGCACCAACTCTGCATCGGTATCCGAGCGTAGCGTAATACCGCGGACAGCGAGAGCCTGGCGTAACTCCTGACGATTGTCCACCCGGCCGTCGAGCACTATCGTGAACTGACCGCTCGCGTCGGTGAGTGGCTGCTCTTCGTGCAGCGCTTCCGGTGTCGTTCGCAGCATGCGATGGCCGAGCGCCACGGAACCGTTGAGCCAGTGGCCCGCTCCATCCGGGCCACGGTGACTGAGCGCATCAGTCATGCGGACGAGCAGCTCGCGATCAACCGGCCGACCATCGAAATTGAAAATCCCGGCTATGCCGCTCATGACACTCTCGCCATCAAGTGCATGGCGCTACCGCGACATGCGCCAGAACATCGGTGACCGTGGTTAAATATCTATGTGCCTGTTCAGCCTATACGATTTCGTTTTAGCAATTAATGGACACGGATATCAGCGTTGAGCAAAGGCGACTCCCAGCCACAAAACAGCGGCGGCCTTCATCCGTTTGAGTTGCTCGTGGCTTGCGCCAGAACGCACCTGGATCAGGGCAACGAGGCGCGGCTTGTCGCCGTGGCTCAGCGGGTGACTTGCTGGGACTCCATTGTCACGATGGCCCATAAGCACGGTCTGCTGCCGTTGCTGTACCGCCATATTCACGCAACTTGTCTCGACATTGTACCGCGGCCGGTTATGGACGAGCTCGCGGCGCGAGCTCGCGATCTTGCGCGGCGCAACCTTCGTATGACCGCCGAGCTCATCCGGCTGCTGGGGCTTTTGGAGGAAGCCGGCGTCGCAGCGGTACCGTTCAAAGGACCGTCTCTGGCGGCGACGGTCTATGGCAACCTCTCGCTCCGGCAGTTCGCCGACCTCGATATCCTGGTGACTGAAACGGACCTTGCGAAAGCGCAGGCGGTTCTCGTCGGCGAGGGTTACACGGCGAATTATGATTTTTCGCCGGCTGTGTCCCGTTCCGTACAGCGTTATGCACACGAGTCACTGTTTTGGCGCGACGACGGCATGATTGTCGAGCTCCAATGGCAGTTTGCCGCTCCGTTCTTGCGTTATTCGCTTGCTCCAGATGACATCCGCCGACGGCTGGTTACCGTACCCCTCGGTGGAAGGCTCGTCCCAGCGTTCGCGCCCGACGACCTGCTGGATTATCTGTGCTTCCATGGCGGACTGCATACGTGGGGGCGGCTGGGCTGGGTCTGTGACGTCGCGGAGCTATTGAGAACCTATCCACGCTTGGACGCGGAGGCCGTCTTGCAACGGGCTCGGTCTGCCGGTCGATTCCGGAGTGTGGCGCTGGGGCTCTTGCTTGCCGGCGAGTTGCTCGATGCGCCGTTACCTGCAGGACTGCTGAGGCGATTACAGGCTCAGCAGGCGCTGCGGTCGCTGGCGGACCAGGTACATGCAAGGCTTTCGCATCCGGAGCGGCGTGAGGCCGGAATATTCTGGGTAACACGTTTTCATATGCGGTTGCGGGATACTGCGCTGCAAAGGGCTCGAATGGGACTGATGTTGCTGACGGCTCCGCAGGAAGCAGACCTCTTATCGCTTCCAATTACGCCGCGATTTCGCGCCCTGTATGCGGTCGTGCGTCCATCGCGTCTTCTCGTGAAGTGGCTGACCGGCAAATACCGGGCACCTGCGGCGGATGGCGAAATAATGCCTGTACCCTGAACATCCATACCCGAGAACAGCCGAGCTAAGGTGGAACTTCGGCAATACCTGGTGCTGGTGTGGCGGAACTGGTGGTGGAGGGGGTGCTGGCGGGAGCGGCGGCCTACCCCTACAGTGTCCAGTGTCCAGCGCCCGCGCTCTTTCATGCCCAGGCCACGCTCATGCTCAACCTGGCGGCCCAGCCCAACAAACCGAGCAGTGACGCGGTAGCGGCGAGCCAGTCGCTGACCAAGACCTACGCGCGCATCATCACCGCCCAGAGCCGACGCTGGACGCGGCGGCGCAGCTGATGGGCGGCGGCGTGACGGGCGACGACCTGGGGGGCATCACGGGCACGAGCACCCCGGACACGGAGCTATTGACCGTGTCGTATACGGGGCGGGACCCGGTGTTTGCGGCGCGGGCGGTCAACGCGGTGGCGCAGGTCTTCCAATCGCGGGTACGGGAAGCGCAGCAGCCGGGTGGCGCCCAGCCAGAGAGCGACCAGAGCGGCAGTGCGGGGCAGAGCGGGCTGAACACGACCTACATCATCGACCCGGCGACCGTGCCGGGAGCACCGGCGGGCGGGCGGACGGCGCTGTACACGGTAACGGCGGCGATTGTCGGGCTGCTGGGGGCGTTTGGGCTGGCGGTGGTGCGGGAATACCTCAACGACAAAGTGCGGGACCGCGAGGACGTGGAAGCCGCGGGGCTGTCGCTGTTGGGGGTCGTGCCGCGGGTGCGGGAGAAGAGCGAGCGGCTGAGCATTCTGAGTGCGGAGCACGCGCAGGGCTTCTTTGCCGAGGGCTACCACCAACTGCGGACCAACGTCGACTTTGCGGCACGGGAGCAAGGGATCCGCAGCCTGTTAGTGACGAGCACGGCGCCGAAAGACGGCAAGACCACGGTAGCGTCGAACCTGGCGATCCTGTTTGCGGGGCGGGGCGCAACCTGCGGCGGCCGGCGGTGCACAGCTTCTTCGGGCTTTCGAACCGGCGGGGGCTGTCGACGGTGCTTGCGTCAGACGACGAGGACGTGCGCAGCCTGCTGCAGGGGACGGCGGTGGAGCGGCTGCAGGTGCTGACAGCGGGGCCGCTGCCGGCGGGGCCGGTGGAAGCGCTCTCCTCGCCGCGCCTGAGCCAAGTGATGACGCGGCTGGCGCTGTTGGCGGACCTGGGGGTGATCTGGGACTCGGCGCCGGTGGTGGCGCTCACCGATGCGGCGCTGATCGGCAACTACGCCGATGCGGTGCTGATGGTAGTCGCGGCGGGGCGGACGCAGACGCGGGCGCTGGGGAACTTGGGGCAGGGGAGGCAGGCGCGGGTGGTGGGGGCGGTGCTGAACGGAGTGACGCGGGAGACGGGGACGGGCTACGACTACTACTACAAGTACACGGGGCGCTACGGCTACGTGCTGCGCCAGCCGTGGGTGGGCCTACGGCGAACCCGAGAGTGACCCCCTTCTCGCTGCTAACCTGACGTCCGCTCGCCATAAAGCCGCCGCGCC
>DAINCT010000160.1:6985-7871 GCA_036732245.1 Chloroflexota bacterium
TACGTCGGGGCCGCTGCCGGTGGGGCCGGTGGAAGCGCTCTCCTCGCTGCTCCCGCAGACGACCGCTTGCCATAAAGCCGCCGCGCCTGTACCGATAACGAGCCGTTGTCCGGTTCGATCATCAAGGTGCTGGTGCCGTTTTGGTTTCCAGCGGCAGCCGCACCACAAACTTTGTGCCCAGACCCTCCGGCTGTTCGACCGCAATCGTGCCGCCATGGCGCTCGGCGATTTCGCGGCAAATATAGAGACCAATGCCGATGCCGCTGATCTGTTGGTGCGCCCGGTCGGGAATACGGTAGAATCGCTCGAAAAGACGCGACACGGATGCCGGAGGAACACCCAGACCGTGGTCGCGAACCGCAAGCAGCGCCCATCCATTTTCGCGGCCGACTGTAACTTCGATGGCGCCGCCGCCCGGGCTGTACTTCACGGCGTTGTCCAGCAGGTTAACGATGACCTGCTCGATGCGGTCGCTGTCCCACGAACCTGTCACCGGTTCATCTGGCGCTTCAATGCCGATGCGACCCTCGCCGAGCGCACGTCTCAGGCGCTGGACGACGTCGGTCGCAAGCCGGCGAAGATCGACGGTACTCAGGTGTAACGGCAATGCGCTGGACTGTACGCGCGTGAAGTCCAGCAGGTCGTTCAGCAGCATGGTCATGCGGCGCAACTGCGTTTCGACAGAAGAGAGTGTCTTTACGAGGTCCTCGTCCTGGTTCTCCCCGCGCACGGCGCGGCGCAGCAGCACCTGGGTAAATCCCTGAGCAGACGTCAGCGGTGTGCGCAGTTCATGAGAAGCGATCGATAGGAACTCATCTTTCAGGCGGTCGGCTTCCTCCAGGCGTTGGCGTGCGATTTCGGCGAATTCGCGCAGGTTGCGTTCAGC
>DAINCT010000161.1:0-7865 GCA_036732245.1 Chloroflexota bacterium
CGACCGGCCCGTCGTAGCGGACCGCCACATCGATCAACTGCTTGGTAACCGGCGGCTCGCCCAGCAATATGTCGTCGCCCCACAGCACGGCAAACGGCTCATCACCCACCGCATGTTTGGCCGCCAGCACTGCGTGGCCATTTCCCAGCGGGTGCTTCTGCCGCACGTACGTTACGTTCGCCATGTCCGTAGCGTGTCGTACCTTCGCCAGCAGTGCGGTCTTCCCGGTGGCTTCGAGGTTGGCCTCGAGCTCGAAGTTTGTGTCGAAGAAGTCTTCCAGCGGCTTCTTGCCCGAGCTCGTTACGAGAATGATTTCTTCGATTCCTGAACGTACCGCCTCTTCGACGATGTACTGAATGACCGGCTTGTCGACGATCGGCAGCATCTCCTTTGGAACCGTCTTGGTAACCGGCAAAAATCGTGTGCCAAAGCCCGCCGCGGGGATGACCGCTTTACGCACTCTCATGACCACTCACACCCTCCTTCGTCGGCCGCAGCTAGCGTTTATCTTAGGGATCGGGCCCAATCGCCACGTTTCATGGAGCGTGTCAAAAGCCTCGAAAGTCGGTGTTGTAGATCACGCTCGTTGGCGTCCGGCACGGATGACTCATACAGCTCGGCCACCCGCAACGCGGCCTGCACCTGTTCCAGTGCCGCCATGTAGTCGCGTTCGACGTGTTCATAGTACTTGGAAAGTTCGACGCGGCCGTACAGTGCCGGTTCGCCCCCTTCATCGATCAGCGCTTCCCAGAGTTGCACGGCAACATCCCACCGGCGGTCCCTCTTTTGCAGGGTTGCCATCCGCATCAAGCAGTCGGACCGGTCCTCAGCTTCCATCGGACGGCGCAAGGCCTCGTCGAAGCACACCAGAGCGGTGTCGGTGTATCCGCCGCGCGCGTACGCCTTACCGAGCGAGAGAAAATCCAACCCGTTGGTGATCAGTCCGCACACCGGATTTGCCATGACGCGATCCACATGGACCAGTAAGGCGGCCAGAGAGAGTATGTCCTGCAAATTGTGATAGAACACGCCCTCCAGCTCACGGCTGTCCCCGCTGCGCTGGTATCGGAAGTACCGGCTCGGGATCTCCCACCCGGGCACATCCTCCTGCGACCGCGCCAGACCGAGAATCTGGGACTCGAGCGAGGACAACGAGCAGCTCTCCAGGCGGCGCTTCCAGATACGCCGAGCCGGGTGCAGCAGGTCGATATGCGGCGGGTCGACAAATGGCGGTCTCTGCCGGTGACGAATGTATCGATTCTCCAACAGTGGCAGATCGAACGCCTTGCCGTTAAAGGTGACGACGGTCGAAAACCTGGTTAAGAAACGGGATAAATCGGAAAGAAACTGCACCTCGTGCCCGGGTCCGGTCAGGAAAAATTGCTTGACTCGAAACTCATTTCCGTCGAGGTAGCCTGCTCCCACCAGAAATACATAGGTGCCCGCTCCCATTCCAAGTCCGGTCGTTTCGGTGTCCAGGAATACTGCCTTCGACACATCCGCGTATTCCAGGTCGCCATCCTTCGCAATCATCGCCAGGCTCGCTGCCGACACCGAGCGCAGACCGTCAAAAGCGTGAAGACCATGGATTGTGTCTTCTGCGCGCGTGGTCTCAGCCACGAATACGGGTCCATCCGACGAACCCATCATGCTCCCCGGCAGGCGCTCTTCGAGCCGGTAGCGCCCACGGCGCGAATCCGGAGGGTCTCGTCCGGGATCACTCCCGGCGGAGGGCAGACCTATCTGGCGGTGCAAGTTCTGGAGTTTCGCTTCGATAGTCACCGTGGCGCAATCTCGCGGGTGCGGGTGGGAAGACGGATCTCATCCAGCAGGATGCTGACCAGCCGTATGGACGCCAGCTTGGCATTGCGCTCAGTCACGAACATGGGGCCGACACACGAAGGGCAGCCGTGCTCGCATGGACAACGAGTGACGACCCCGCCCGCGCTGCCGAGGAGTTGTTGGTGGACGTTGTACAACCGCTTGCTAAATCCGATGCCGCCTGGCACGCGATCGTACATGTAAATCGTTGGAGCTCCGGTGAAGACCGATCTAACCTCGGGCCATACCGCGACATCGTGCGAATCGCACATCAGAAAGAGTGGTGCGACCTGTCCGAGTACGTACGCCAGCCCCAACAGCCCCGACTCCAGTTCGTGGCGAGGCAATGTCTCCGCCACCCGGGTGGGAACGCAAAACCAATAGCCGGTCGTGTGAAATGTGTCTTCCGGCAGGTGGATGTTGCCCCAACCCACGTTCTCATGGGTCTGCAACTTTATCTTCTTATAGATCGTCGGGAGATACGTCACCGCCAGTTCGCCGTGGCTGCGCGTCTTTTCTTCTTGATCGAAAACCTCGAGCACGGCCACGTTAACTGCCTGTTCGGCGTCCGTGTAGTAATCCACATCCACCTCGCGCACAAAGGCCTTCTTTTCCTCGAGATCGAGTTTCTCGACCTGATACTGCTGGCCCTCGTGAATGTAGATCGCTTCCTCGTGCACCATGGTCGGCGCCGAAACCCGATCGATTTCGCCGACTACCCGAGCGGGCGGGCCTTCGTCGATGATGACGACGTTGTCGGATGCCGCCGTTCGCAGACTGACGTCCTGCGCCGGGAACGAATCCGACATCCAGTGCCACACACCGTCTACGTGATGCAATACTTCGTTCTGGCCAAGAAACGCCAGTATATCGGCGGTGCTGTCCACGCCGAACTCCTCGCCATCCTGAAACGGCAATTCGAATGCGGCACATTTCACATGATTGACTAACACGATGAGATTGTTGGGATCCACCAACCCGGCCTCCGGTGACCGTCCGAAGAAATAATCCGAGTGTGTGACTAAAAATTGGTCCAGGGCGGCACTGCTGGCCACCATGATCGCCAGCGATGCCTCGATGCGCCGTCCCGCTCGACCCATCTGTTGCCAGGCACTGGCGATAGTTCCCGGGAAGCCCGTTACGACGCACGCGTCCAGCGCTCCGATGTCAATCCCGAGTTCGAGCGCGTTCGTCGCTACCACCCCCCGGACCGATCCGTCTCGCAAACCGCGTTCGATTTCTCGACGCTGCAGCGGCAGATAGCCACTACGATACCCGCGTATCGCGTCCCGCCGGCCACGACCCACGGCATTGCGCAAATAGCCCAACAGCAACTCTACTCCGGTTCGCGAACGGGTGAACACGATTGTCTGGATATTGTTTTGCAGCAACCGACCCGCCAGATCGCTCGCCGTTAGCCGAGAGCTGGCGCGCAACCCAAGCTGCCTGTTGACGACCGGCGGGTTGTAAAGAATGACGTGCTTGCGCCCGCGCGGCGCGCCGTTCGAGTCGATCAGCATAACCGGCTCGCCCAGGATGCGCTCGGCGAGCTCCGCTGGATTGGCAATCGTGGCCGAACAAAAGATGAACTGCGGATCGGACCCGTAGTAGCGACATATGCGCTTCAACCGGCGCAGCACGTTTGCGACATGGCTTCCAAACACTCCCCGATACACGTGCAGCTCGTCGATCACGATGTATTGCAGGTTCTCAAACAGTCGAAACCACCGCGTGTGATGCGGCAGGATGCCGGTGTGGAGCATATCGGGGTTGGTCACCACGATATGCCCGGCGTCTCGAATCGCCTTCCTGGCGGTTTGCGGTGTGTCTCCGTCATAGGTATGAGTCTTGATATCGACCCCCAAGGTGTCCACCACTCCCAGAAGTTCACTCACCTGGTCTTGCGAGAGCGCCTTGGTCGGAAAGAGATACAGAGCTCGCGCCGAGTCGTCGGCGAGAACCGCATTTAGAACAGGCACGTTGTAACACAGCGTCTTTCCGGAAGCAGTGGGAGTGACCACCACAATATTTTCCCGGCGGTGCACCGCATCGACTGCCTCGCGTTGATGCGTGTACAGCCGTCTGATACCGCGCACACCGAAGGCGTCGATCAGCCGTTGGTCGATGAATTCGGGAAAGTCCGCGTACTGAGCCTCAGCTGCTGGAAGTTGCCGATATGCTGCAATGTTGGCGGCTATGCCTGGGTCGTTGAGCAGTTGCTCGACGACCTGATCTACGTTCACCGGTCGGCCGCCCTTCTAGCTCAGTACATCTGAGGGTTTCATCGTACCTTGCGGTGCGCGGATTGTCATCAATTACCGGAAAGCCGGGCCTCGCTCGTTGCCGGATGAAGGTCCTTGCCGAGGCATCCCGCCAATAATGCCATTCGGATGTACAACCCATTCTGGGCCTGGCGGAAGTAGGCGGCGCGTCGATCGGAGTCCACATCCACCGTTATTTCGTCGACCCGCGGCAACGGGTGCATCACGATCGATGCGGGTTTCATCTGTTCCACCATTTCCCGATCGATCACATATACCCCCTGCGCCGCTCTGTAATCGTCCTCCCGATCTCCGAAACGTTCCTTTTGAATCCGCGTTTGGTAGACCACGTCCACCTCTCCAATGATCGCCCGAAGGTTGTTTTCCTCCTGAAACCACACATCGTGACGCCCCAGGTACTCCTTTATGTCCAGTCGCATGCGCACGACTTCCGGTGCCACCAGATGAATGCGGACGTTGCGGTATTTGGCCAGCAGATAGCACAGTGACCGTACGGTGCGCCCGTTTGCCAGGTCGCCGACCACTGCGATATCAAGATCGTCGAGCCGTCCGAGCTCCTTCTGGATCGTATAGAGGTCAAGGAACGCTTGCGTGGGATGTTGTCCCGTGCCGTCTCCGGCGTTGATGATCGGAACCCGTGAAACATCGGCTGCCCGTCTCGCCGCGCCGCTTTCGTAGTGCCGCATCACAATCACGTCGGCGTACCCGTTCATGATGCGGATCGTGTCTTCAAGCGTTTCTCCCTTGGAGACAGACGAAAATTGGCGCGCGTTCTCGGTCGAAATCACGCTCCCGCCCAGGCGATGCATTGCTGTTTCGAAGGAGAATCGGGTGCGGGTGCTCTCTTCATAGAAGAGGCTCGCCATGATCTTCCCGTCCAACAGTTTCGACCCGCCTTCCCACACCACCCGCTCCATTTCGCCGGCGATACTGAACAGCTCCTCGAGCATGCCTCGATTGAATTCCTGGGCTTCCACAACGTGGTGCAGTCTCACCGACAACTCTCCTTCGGTTCACCGGGTGCTGGTCCGGCCTCAGGGATTCTACGTGCCTTTACCGGCTAGTCACAACGCGCCTGCGAATCGCTCGCCTTAAGATGAAGTAATGGAGAGAAGGACCCTGGGCAGCACCGGTCTGGTATGCGGCGTCATTGGGCTCGGGACGTGGCGCACCTTCGACATCTCCTTGAGTTCTCACGCCGAAATGGACGCGCGTCAGGCGGTCGTGCGCAGCTCCCTCGACGCCGGAGTGGATCTGTTCGACTCCTCACCCATGTACGGGCGAGCTGAAGCGGTACTTGGACGAACCCTGCACGGATACCGCGAACGCGCGCTCGTCGCGACCAAAGTATGGGCGCCGGCCGTTTCGCAGGGGAGACAACAAATCGAAGAAGCGTTGCGCCACTTTGGCGGACTGGTCGACGTTTATCAGATACACAACCTTGTCTCGTGGCAGGAATATCTCCCCATACTTCGTTCCTTGCAAGCCGAAGGCTCGATTCGAGCCACCGGCATAACACACTACGCCCATTCGGCCTTTCCCGCTCTGATCGACATTATGGAAACCGAAGAGATCGGCACGATCCAGATCCCCTACAACGCGGTTGACCACGAGGCGGAGCGACGCATTCTCCCGCTTGCGCACGAGAGGAATATCGGCGTGATCGTGATGTCGCCCCTTGGAACAGGGCATTTGACGCGCTCATCACCGCCGCAGGACGAACTGAAAGCGTTCGAGCAATTCGGCGTGATCACGTGGGCTCAGGCCCTGCTCAAGTGGGTCGTGAGCGATCCTCGCGTCACGGTGACCATACCGGCCACCTCGAAGCCGGAACGGGCAACGGAAAATGCGACCGCAGGCAATCCACCACTCTTCGGGCCGGGCGAACGGGAGCGTGTCACCTGGCTGGCTCGCCGTCTCGCGGCGTGAGTCCCGAGTGTGGCTGAACTGTCACCTGCTTCGCTTGTAATTCGACCGGCGCGAGCTGGCGACCGCGACGATATGCTGCGCATCACCCGACGCGTCTGGGACGGTACCGACTACGTGCCGTTCCGGTGGCAGCGGTGGCTCAACGATTCATCCGGCTTCCTCTGCGTGGCTGTCTGGAACGGACGCGTGGTCGGACTGCAACACACGAGCGTGCAACCGGACGGAACTGCCTGGATGGAGGGGATCCGCGTCGATGAGACCATGCGGAGTCGCGGAGTCGGAGCCGCCATGCTGGAACGAGGCTTGGCATGGGCGCGCGACGCCGGCTGCTCGGTCGCCCGCCTTTCCACCTCAAATGAAAACCCGTCGAGTGTGCGAATCGCTCAAAAATCGGGATTCCGGGAAGTGGGCACGTTTGATGTGCTCGCCGGCACAACGTCGCCTTCGGCCCCGCCGGCACACCGAGTCCGCCTGGCACACGCCGGAGATCTCGAAGAATTGAACCGACTGTTGCTTCACGACTGGAATCGGGATGACCGCGTGCGGTTCTACACGGAGGGCTGGACCGCGTATGCTCTGACCGCGCATCGCCTCGATCTGCTGGTGGCGGTGCACGCCGTTGCGCTGGTCGAGTCGGATGGAATCGCCGCCGTTGCAATCGCCACCGCCTCGATTGGCCGCTCTGTCCTCCGCCTCGGATATCTGGGCGGCTCAGCCGACGGCATGACGGCACTTGGTGGGTGGATGCAGGCACAGGCCCACACGGCGACGATTGAACAGATTCGAGCTGTCCTGCCGTCAGCTACTGATTCTATCGATGCCCTGAATTCGACCGGTTTCTCTGCAGATCCCGCGTTTGCCATGCTTCTGTGGGAGAGACGGTTGTAGCAAACATGTGCGAAAAGAGGGCGCGCACACGCGCGGTCACGTGGTATGAGGAACCCTTGAGGAACGTGACGCGTTCCGGCGAAGCCACTTTCACCGTGATCTGGGCGAAATCTTTCCATGGAATCAGTCCGCCCTCGTTCCATGACACCGTCAGCGTATTGGCCCGCTGCGGCACTGACCATGCGACCCATCCGGTATTGATGCCGTCCGGACCGGCGATCGTCGCATCAGGTAACGTGGAGCCGTTCGTGCCCTCAGGATTGCCGATTTGAGCCTGA
Source organism: Chloroflexota bacterium (assembly GCA_036732245.1). GTDB lineage: Bacteria > Chloroflexota > UBA5177 > UBA5177 > UBA5177 > JANWJD01. Next base: position 7,199 of record DAINCT010000161.1, read on the forward strand.
GGGTATACCGCGCCGTCATCTCCCGTGAGTCGAAAATTGTTAACCGACGAGAGATAGGGAGTCGTGCCGTTTGCCTGCTCTACGACCACGACCCACTGGAAAAACGAGCCGCTTGGGGCTGTAGTCCCGTTAGCCGCGAGCGGACCATACACGAGACTTCCGGCAGCTGCGGAGTTATTAGTCGTATCGTCTGACAACAGAGCAATGCCAGTCCCTGCGCCGTGAGTCGACAGGTTGTGTGTTGACGATGTAGCCGTGGGAGTGGGTGTGGGGGTAGGTGTTGCAGTCGCCGTGGGCTTCGGAACTGGCTTCGCCGCATGACAAACCTTGACCCTTTTTTTCTTCCCGTGCACCGTTTTATTGACCGTCTTGCAACTCTGCTTTCCAGCGGGCGCTCCCAGCGCCGTGGTCGGAGCACGACCGGTAAAGCAAGCAGCACTCAGTAGCACCGTAATTCCCAGCAGAAGCGTAATCCGTCGCAATGTACCCTCCCAGGCCGCGTCCATGCTCACGCTATATTGCGCCCTACGGAAGGTCTATGGGGGAAAAGGATGATGCGAATGAGTATTTCTTCCGCCTGCCATGTCGCCGAAATCCGTATACCAGTGCCAAACCCTGCCTAGACCAGCGTCGCCGCTTACCTGTGCGGCGGTTTTCGTAGAGGCGG
>DAINCT010000162.1:0-906 GCA_036732245.1 Chloroflexota bacterium
CCTCTGGACAACTTGTGGGTAATGGATAGTGCTCTGCAGCGGGGGGGTGTGCATCCCATGACACTTGCTGAAAGTACCCGAATCTGCGAACATGTGCAGTGAGAGTGTTGAACCCGAGGCGCCTTCGTGCCTTCGAGGCAGCTCACCCCGACGCGAGCGCCAACCTTCGCACGTGGTGGCGCACGGCGCAGACCGCACAATGGGAGTCATTCAACGATATCCGCCGCACGTTCAATTCGGCAGACAGGGTCGGTGATCGCGTGATCTTCAACATTCGTGGCGGCTACTACCGGCTGGTGACCTGGGTCGATTACGACCGGCAACTGGTCGTGATGAAGTGGTTTGGAACCCATGCCGAGTACGACCGGGGAGAGTGGCAATGACAACCAACATCAACGACCTTCGGACCTACCCTGATCTGCTGCAGGCGGTACAGCCGAGAACGATTCGCACGGAGGTGGACGCAGCCGCGATGAACGATATTGTCGATCTCCTCACCGATCGCCCGCAACTCTCAGAGGATCAACGCGATTTCATCGGCCTTCTCGCGCAGCTCATTCACGACTGGGAATCGGAGCATGAATCGTCAATCGAGGCGTCGCCGGCGGAGGTCGTCTCATCCCTCCTCGAGGAAAACGGTTTGCGACAGGTCGATCTCGTGGGCCCGGTCTTTCCCTCCCCGTCAACCGTGTCCGACTTCCTGCACAATCGGCGCCCATTGAGCTACGAACGGGTCATGAAGCTCGCGGCCTTCTTCCACGTGTCACCAGCCGTCTTCTATCCTGCTCGAGGGTAACGAGAGCCACTGGGCGGGCGAAGCGATGTTGAATCCGGAGAACCGGCGAAGCTTCATCCTGTTACTCCATGCGTACCCACGCCCCCTATCCGAACCATCTATCCACCCCA
>DAINCT010000162.1:916-7856 GCA_036732245.1 Chloroflexota bacterium
AAGGCCCGTAACTTTCGGCGTCCCGACCGGCCGACGAGCCCGCTCGATCTAACCCTCAAGCACCGACTGCGGCCAACTCTGCCGCCACGATACCCGCGACGCCGGAATCCCGAGCGTCTCCAGAACAGTTGGGACCGCATCGTGGTGCTTCCACTCGTCACGATCCGCGTAAAGCTCGGTCTCATTCTCGGGAAAACCCGCGTGGTGAACAAGTGCGATCTGGGAGCCCGAAGCAAACTTCAGCACCGCGATCTTCAGTGAATCAAGATTGTCGAACGACTGCTGAAACGTGAGGTGGTGACGACGTGCCAGCTCGGAAGGGGCCAGCGTCACATAGGCCACCGGTTCCCCGGGTACGTCCATACCCATCAGCCCACGGGCGAGCTCTACGTTCGGTAGCTGGATCTGCTCGTGCTCTTGCAGCATTTCCGTCACGCCTCTACCCAACCCTGTGTATTTCGTGTTATCACATCTCGAATGTTAGCAAAGCTCCCTTCCACCCGCACGCCCGGCCTCGGGCCCCTCCAGCAGGCGACCCGCGGAGGACATCCGGCATCGTGTGGCGTATCCGTGTAAAACTCCATGCCGCGCGCGCCGAGAGGAAGTGGACCCAACAGAAAGCGAAAATGAACAAGATCATCCTTCCCTTTTCCAACGCGAGAGCAAACGCACCAACCAGGAGAACCCACCATGCCATCAACCATCCCACTCACCCATCTCGTCCTCTACAAACACGGCGTCGGGACCTTCACCCGCACTGGCGTCGTGGATGACACGGAACTCGAACTACCGTTTCGGTCCACGGAGGTCGACGACGCGCTGAAAAGCCTAGTAGTGCGGACGCTGAATGGCGGTCAGGTGCTGACTGTACGCTACGCCACGCCGCTCAATCGAGCCGAGACGCTGGCCGGGATTCCGATCGAACTTGGCCACAAGCACAGCCTCTTCGACCTGGTGCGTAGCCTGCGAGGGTCGGCCGTCGAATTGCGGCTCGACGGCAGCGGCACGTTGGCCGGCCAGGTCATCGGCGTGGAAGAGCATCCGCAGGGGCGTGAATTCGGTGCGACGCTCGTACTGCTCACGGCGGATGCCACGGTCGAGCAGGTGGCGACCGATCGCATCGTGCAGATTCATCTGGAGGACGGCCGGGTCGCCGACGCGCTGGGACAGTACCTCGATGCCGTCTCCGCCGACGAGTCGAGCCGCAGCATACGGGTCACTCTCACCGAGCCGGGGCGTGAAGTGCAGGTGATCTACACCATCCCCAGTCCGGTGTGGCGCGTATCGTATCGCGTCGTGGCCGAGACAGTGGGTGACGAACGCCGTGCCCTGCTGCAAGGCTGGGCGATCTTCGATAATCGGACCGATGAGGAGCTGGTCGACGTCGAGGTAACACTGGTGGCCGGCCAGCCGGTGTCGTTTCGCTACGACCTCACCTCCAGCGTCATCCCGGAGCGCCGATTCGTGGCGGACGAGGCCCGGGTCGCCGCCGGCCCGGTAGAGTTCGAGGGGACGGTGGCGAGCGCAGCGGCACCCTATGGCGGCTTCGACCAATACGATACACCGGCTGGGATCAGGCGGTCACCGCAAATGATGCACGCTCTGGCTGCCTCCATCGGCGACGTCATGGAATCGACCGCGCACACTGCCACGGGAGGCGACCTGGACGAACTCTTCGAGTACCGGGTCGGCGGAGTCTCGGTCGGACGCGGCGAGAGTGCCATGGTGTCGGTGGCGCAGCATGTCGCGCCCTGTCGACGCGAGCTGCTGTACAACGGTGAGAAGCACGCCGTGCATCCGGTGGTGGCTCTGCGCCTACATAACGAGACCGGTCTGACGCTGGAACGTGGACCCGTTACCGTACTGGAGGATGGTCAGTACCGGGGCGAGGCCATGCTGCCCTTCAGTAAGGCAGGCGCCGAAATCGTACTGGTCTATGCGGTGGAGTTAGGCATTACCGTACGAGAATCGGTGACCGACTCCACGACGACCCAGAGCATCAGCCTGGAGGGCGCGTATCTCCAGATTGCCGAGCATTTCGACCGCCGCACCGAGTACACGCTCACCAACGCCTCGCCCCGCGAGGAGGCCGTTACTCTGGAGCGGAGAAAGTGGCACGGTGCCGACCTGGCCGATACCCGTGCGCCCGACGAAAGCACCGCCGACCACGATCGCTGGATCGTGACCTGTGTGGCGAACGACGTCACTACGTTTGCCGTGATCGAGCGCGTCCTCACGCGCCGGCAAGAAGCGGTGCTGCATGAAGACTTCCGGCTGTTGGCGGAGTATCTGCAGGGCCGCTGGCTGGACGCATCCGCGCGACGAATCTTGCAGAATATCCTGCGTCTACGACAGGAGGCGAGCGATGCCGAGCAGCGGCTGGCGGAGTTGCAAGCCGAACGCACGAACCTCGGAACCCGGCAGGATCGACTCCGTAAGAACCTCTCCATCAACGCCGCGAATCCCGCCGAGGAGGAGATCCGCCGGCGTAGCGCCGACGAATTCCGCCGCACCCAGGACCGCGAGGACGAGATCGAATCGGAGCTTACAGACGCGGCCGCCGCGCGTGCCGCGGCCGAAGTCGAACTCGCCGAGGTCGTAGCTGGCCTGGGATAGACAAATCGATCTTCCACACCGCCCCCCACCTGTGCACAGATGCCCTCGTCGTGTGCCGGCCATGCTACGCGGGACGAGAGTGTAGGGCGGCACCGCGCGATAGCGCAGTGTGCCGCCGCCCGTGTGGTTTCATCGGGCCGCGTGGTCCAGTCTGGAGAGGGCGCCGGAGGCGGCCGGCCACTGCGTGCGCGCGGGCCTGCCCTACCGGACGCCGACGAGGGGCAACGTCTCGGTCAGCTCGATGCATGTGGGGGCGGCCCGGTGTGGCGGCCTGTCCCTCGAGCTACTCGCCCACCGAAACCAATCCCGCTTCATACGCAAACACCACTGCCTGCGCGCGATCCCGCACGTCCAGCTTATGGAAGATGCGCGCCACATGGGTCTTCACCGTGGCCTCGCTCAGGATCAGTTCGTGCGCGATCTCGCCGTTGCTCATGCCCCGTGCCACCAGGCGCAGCACCTCCGTCTCGCGCGCCGTGAGGGCGGAGACCGCGGCCGGCTCCATCGGTCGCGTCTCGCGGGGCCGTGCAAACCGCTCCACTAAACGCCTAGTAATCGAAGGAGCCAACAGGGCGTCGCCCACCGCTACTTGCCGTACTGCGGCGATCAGCCCTTCAGGCGCCACGTCCTTCAGCAGAAACCCGCTGGCGCCGGACCACCACCATGACGCTCACGCTATGTGCCACCACATCGTGCAGCTCGCGCGCGATGCGGGCGCGTTCCTCTGCCAGCGCAGCCCGGGTCGAAAGCTCTTGCTCGCGTTCGAGTCGTACGGCGCGCTCTTCGGACGCGTCGATCCGCAGCTGCCGTGTTCGCATAGCGTTGCCTACCAGCCAGAGTGGGATCAGTGCGATGAATGGGCCGGAGTCTTGCGGGATCGGAGGCAAACCTCCATGGAAGACGACGTCGATCACTATCGCCGTGGCGACCAGCGCACCGAGCGAGGCGAGTCGGTAGCGGCAATACGCGCCCACCGAATACGCCGCCACCATGATGGCACAGACGCCAATGTACGGGGCGTATTGCACGAATGGTACGGCCATGATCATGATGACCGAGAACGCCAGGAGCGGCTCTCGACGGCGCCAGATCAGGGGAATCGTTAGGAAGAGCAGGGCGAACATGTCGCCCCCCGTGGCTGGGGCGTTCGTGTTGCCGGTCGCTTCGGCTTCGATCGCAATCGTGAGCGTCAGAGCCAGAATCGGGTCCATGAGGTACGGGTGCAGCAAACGTCGTAACGTACCGATTGGCGTCATGGCTGCATTGTAGTGTCCCCACCCGCCCGTCTGCGTCAACCCCGCGGATGATTGGCCGTACATCCCGGGTATGACGGGGCGGATAGTCATCTCCCGGGTGTAGGTGAATTGCATACAGAGGTGGACGACGCACCCGCGTCAGCACCGTAGGCTGTCCTCAAACAGCGAAGGAGTGTGCCATGGAATGTCTGGTCGAGTTGGATGACGTCGCCAAAATGTATGACGGAGGAGAGGCCAAACCGGCGCTCAATGCCGTCTCTCTCTGCATACCCGCCGGCGAAATCACCGGCATCATGGGGCCGTCGGGTAGCGGCAAGTCCACGCTGCTCAACGTGGTGGCGGGTCTCGACCGGGTAACCAGCGGCACCGTGCGTGTGGCCGGACAGGACATCACCCATCTGAGTGAAGCCCGACTATCCCGCTATCGTCGCTCCAGTGTGGGGTTGATCTTTCAATTCTTCAATCTGCTGAATACGCTCACCGTGCTGGAGAACGTACTCTTGCCGGCTCAGCTCGCCGGCATGCGCCGCGCTGCTGCTTTCGAACGAGCCCACGAGCTCCTGCAGCAGCTCGACATCGAAGACCAGGCCGATAAGTACCCGCCACGGATCAGCGGGGGCCAGCGCCAGCGTGTTGCCATCGCGCGTGCCCTGGTGAACCGTCCGGTCCTCCTGCTGGCCGATGAGCCGACCGGGGCCCTGGACACTCACAGCGGCGAAAGCGTGATCGATCTGCTGCTCGACCTCAATCGAGCCGGACAGACCATCGTATTGGTCACGCACGATCCTCGCTTGGCCGAGCGCTGCGCCCACCGCGTGGTGTCGCTGGTCGACGGCAGCATCGAAGGGACCGCTCCTGCGCTGGGAGTCGCACGATGAACGCTATAATTGCCGCTGCCCTGGCCGATCTCCACCGGCGTAAACTCCAGACCTTTATCATCGCGCTGGTAGTCCTTCTCACGAGCGGGGCGGCAACCCTCGCCCTCAGTCTCCTGGTCGAGACCGACGCGCCGTACGATCATGCCTTCTCGCGCGCCAATGGGGCGCATCTCACCATCGTCTACCAGGCAAACGCAGTATCGACCGCGACCCTGCGGCACACTGCTTCTGCCCCCGGTGTCACTGCCACCGCCGGACCGTGGCCCGAGGCGCTCTCCCTGTACTCACACACCGGGCCCGACGGAGGAATGGCTATACAGGGACTGACGCTTGTCGGGCGTGGTCGGCTCGATACGGCGGTGGATCGACTCACCCTTGAGGCCGGACGTTGGACCCGAGCCCCGGGCGAGATCGTGGCATCACAGCATTTGGCCGACAACTGGGGCCTGCGTGTGGGAGACACTATCTCGCCCGCGCCTGGAATGCACGGGCCAACCCTGCAGGTGGTGGGCATCGCTGCGTCGATCTCACCCTATACCGACGGCTGGATCGTGCCGTCCCAGATCCCTGCCCTGATTCAGCACCACTCAGGGACGCTGGAGCAGATGCTGTATCGCGTTACGCCCGCCGGTACCGCCGCGCAACTGCGAGCCGCCACCCAGGCGATAACAGCGCACGTCCCGCATGGGGCGGTTCAGAGCGTCGGAAGCTATCTCGATGTGAAGCGCGACGCCGATATCATCGCCGCCGTCATGGTTCCGTTCCTCCTGGCCTTCAGTGTCTTCGCGCTGGTGGCATCCGGCCTGATCATAGGCAACGTCGTGGGCGGCGTTGTGGTCTCAAGCTACCGGGACATCGGCGTGATGCGGGCCGTGGGGTTCACCCCGGCCGGTGTCGTCGCGGTGCTCCTACTGCAGATCCTGGTGCCGGCCCTGGCCGGATGCGTGGGTGGCATCGTGCTCGGCACGCTTGTCAGTCAGCCGTTCCTGAGCGACACGGCCCACGCGCTGGGCCTGCCGTCGGCTTTCACTGCGGCGCCGCAGGTCGATCTGGGAGTGGTCGTCGTACTTGCCCTGGTAGTGATTGCGGCCGCCTTCCTGCCCGCGCGCCGCGCCGGGACCATGAGCGCGGTCGCCGCCATCACGCTCGGCAGCGCGCCGCCCAGGTCCGGCAGCTCAAGGCTCAGCCGCTTTGCACTTGGACTCTCGCTGCCTCGGCCGCTTGCCCTGGGCTTGGCCGATGCCGTCAGCCGTCCGCTTCGATCGGTCATGACGCTCGGCGCCATCATCACCGGGGTAGCAACGGTCATCTTCGCCTTCAGTCTTCACCTCTCACTGGGTCTCGTAGCCGAACATGTCGATCGTGACCAGTACGCCCAGGTCGACGTCTACCCCTCGTCTCCCGACCAGAGCCACTTGATTTCGGCCGCCGGTCCCGGCGCGATCAAGGGCGGCGCCCTGCCGCCGGGCTTCCCGCCGCCCGTGACTGCCGCGCACGCCGCTACTATTCTGCGCAATGACCCCGGCACAGTGCACGTCGTGGCCGAAGGGCAATCCGATATCACGGTCCCAGGTATCTCCGAGCCTATTCCTTATATAGCGTATCGAGGTCCGTCTGCCTGGACCGGGTACGCCATGATCTCGGGGCGCTGGTTCACCCGGCCGGGTGAAGTCGTGGCCCCGACCAAGCTGCTCTCGCAGGCGCATTTGCGCGTTGGGCAGACGCTCACCGCCTACCGAGCCGGTCACCCCATGCGGTTGACGATCGTCGGCGAGGTCTTCGATCAGTCCTACGGCGATCTGTTTCTGCGTGGCACCTGGTCCACCCTTGCGGCGGCCGGACCGCCGCTCGCGGTCCAACAGTTCGAGGTCCAGGTTCGTCCTGGAACCGACGTGGCAACGTACGTCAACCGCGTCCAGCGGCCCAGCCTACCGGTCAATCTCGCCCGCCAGGCGGGCTCCGAAACCTCATTTATTCTGATCAACGGCGTGATCGCCGGCCTGGCCCTCGTGTTGATCCTGATCGCGACCGCCGGTGTGTTCAATACCGTGCTCCTCAACACCAGGGAGCAGCTGCGCGACATCGCAATCCTCAAGGCGGTGGGCATGGATCCACGTAGCGTGGTCGGCATGGTGGTGACCTCTGTCGCGTTGCTGGGGGTGATCGCCGGGGCCATCGGTATCCCGGTCG
>DAINCT010000163.1:0-7820 GCA_036732245.1 Chloroflexota bacterium
GACTGCTAAGGCCTGCGGCATGCCCGCCCATATTTCCGAATCAGCCACTCCGCTTCGGCGCAGGGGCTCAACCAGTAGCCAGGTGTCCGTGCGACCGGCCGCCACGACCCCATCGAGAGTCAACTGCAGTCCGTAGATCGTACGAAAAGCGTGGGCGAATGCGTCACGGTGGACCGCAGTGCCTCCGCGCAGAATGGTACCGTCGATGTCGAACAGGAATAATTGCTGCGAAGCGTCGATCGGATCGCCTCCCTCTGGTTGGTTGGACCGCGTGGCGACACTCGATTAGTGTGCCACAGTGCGATGCCCCGATTCAGCGCCGATATCCGTAGGTGGCGAGCCTGTAACGTGGGCGAACTTGTACGCTGAACAATCGACCGTCCGTGGGCTTGAGCATGGATGTACCAGTCTGTTTCCGCGGAGCAGAGATCGCCACTGGGGTCGCGGTTATGCAGAAGAAGTAGTGAAGGTTTCGAACGAACATGGGGCCTGGAGACCGGCATGAAGCTAGCTGAACGAGAGGGAGTCTTCGTGGCAGCCGGCGGAGTCAAACTGCACTATCGGGGACATCGCATGGAGGCCGCTCCATTTCGTGCCGTCGCTGCGGTCATGGAGGCTCCCGAAGACGGAGGACGACTGTACGCGGAGTTGGTTCAACTGCTCACCCCGGGCGGATATGCCCTGTATGGGTGTACGCACCACGAGCATCGCCGCATCCCCGGGCAAACCGGGTTCCTCGAAGAATGGAACGCTCTCTTTCAAGAATTGGATGCTTTTCTCGATCTCGTACGGACCCACGAACCCGACGCGCCATTATTCCTCGCCGGAGGTCAGGTCTCCGGACAACTCGTCATGACTTACGCCCTTCATCGTCCTCAAAAGTTGCACGGGGTGATCGCATATCAACCGAGGCAGCACCGATCTGCGTCTCGGCTATCGTTGGTCTCGCTCACTAAAGCCCTGTCACGGATCTGGCCGGCATTTGCACCCGCCAAGTCCGTCGATCCGGCGCCCGCATTCGATACCGCAACGCAACAGGCGCCTTCGTCGCGGAACCATCCCGACGATGCCACATCGCATGCCGCGGTCACCGAGGCGACGGTTTCGGAGATCACCATTCCCCTCCTCATAGTTGACGGAGACGCGCCGGCCACAGAGAGTGCAACTCGCCACGAGTCGCACGATATTCATGCCCGTCGCGCATCGCTACTGGAGGTCGAACCCTGGTTGGACCGAGTTCTGAACGCCGACGCTCCATGAGGGCTGAAGGTCTGCCGCGCGTCCGGTAGGAGAAGCGGTCGCCACGCGGAACTGCAGCGGTGCCCTACCTCCCGTACCTGACATGCGTGGTACCGGTCGAAATGCGGGTTTCAACCTAGCAAATGTACCGGTGTGAGGGGGCACATCCGAACCATACGCTAAGAAGTAGGGTCACGGACTCGATACAGGTATTACGTATAGGACAGTAGATCGATGCATCGCTTTTATTGGTTGATTGATGGAGCAATCGCAGGATGCTCGTTGCCTGGAGGCTCCCGCTCCCCCGGATCCCAGACCGACGGCAGCGAGCATTCGGAAGCGATGACATCCGATTTATCGCAGCTTCGTCGAGAGGGCATTGGAGCCATCCTGTCCCTCACCGAGGATCCACTGCCGGCGGACATCCTGGTCCGAGAACAGTTCGAAATTCTCCATCTGCCGGTCCCTGATATGGCGGCGCCGACACCTGATCAACTCTGCGCCGCACTCGACTTCATCGATATTTCGCGCTCGCGAGGTCTAGGCGTCGCCGTGCATTGTCTCATGGGGCAGGGACGAACCGGCACGATTCTAGCGGCGTATCTGATCCGAAGTGGGGTTCCGGTCACCGACGCGATTGCACGCTTGCGGTCTGTCTGTCCTGGCGCTCTGAGCAGCCCGCCGCAAGAGAGCGCACTGGCGGCTTTCCAGGAGCGCCGCGACTGGATGCTTTGAAACCGTGTACGAGGTCTTGGAACGGCACGACGCCGAGCGTATTCGTACCGGGGAGCAGTCCAAGCCACACCCTCAGACCGTATCAGGTCGAGGCTCTCAGGCCACATAATAACTGTGCGGACCGGAACACCCCGCACTGAGGATGGCAGCACGAAAGGTACTTCCGAGTCCGCACAGCCCACAACGGGCAAGTAAAACTTCAAAGGCACTGACGGTCGACGGACAATCTGAGCCCAGCCACCGGGTGGGTTCCGCTCAGGCTACAGCAATTTCATGCTGAACCAGTAGTTTTAGACTACAGTGTTTCTCAGAAGGTGTCAAAAAGTGTTTCAAGTGTTTCTCGGGCATGAACGGTAGTCTCGGTCTCGACCTCCTGGGACCGACGGCTGCCTCCCGTTACCTTGGGGTATCCCGTACCACGCTGCATCGCCTGGTGAAAGCAGGCGAACTCGTTCCGACACAGCGCACGAGTTCCGGTTATCGTCGATTTTCGACTCGCGAACTTCATCGTTTTCTGTCGATGCGGACCGAGCTTCCCTCTGTTGAAGCGGCCAAGTCCGAAGACCTACTCGGCGACAGCCTACTCCGACAAAGCGTGTTGCTCGATCTGGCGGAGCGCATTTGCGGTCCTCACACGGTAGAGAGCGTCTGCATGGCCGCTGTGACGGTTGCCCGGGACACGTTGCGAAGCGGCGAGCGCGGCAGCGTCTGGTTGGTCGATGACAACGGTGAAGCGCTGCTGCCACGGGCCAATGTCGGCTACCTATCTAACCTGGACGTTTCACCCTTCGCCTTCGGGGGCGATTCGATCACGGCCCGCGCACTGAGGACGGGTCAACCGATTGTCTGTGAAGACACGATTCTGCGTCCGCTGGAGGGCAGCAACGCCGCCCGAACTCTCAATGCGGATCTGCGTGCGTTTGTCGCGGTTCCCATTCTTGGTCCCAAAGCCGCCCACGGTTTTCTCCTCGTGGGATCACGACATCCGGCCTCGTTTCCCGCGGAAGATATCGGATTTCTGACCCGCTTGACCAAATTGTTATCTCATTCGCTCGAGACGGCGTTGCATATAGAGCGATGCGAGCAGGTCTACGAAACCATTCAGGATTTGTCGGACGGACTCATCGCCGGTCGAACAGGGGCCGAATTAGCCTCGCTTGCGGCGTCGGCTCTTGGACGCCTCAGTCGCGCCGATGTCGTGCTGATTTCCGTCGAGAGCAATGCGTCAGTCCACGCCGTTGCGTGGCTCGCGGCCTGGAGCCCGAGAGGCCTGACCACCGAGGAACTGCCTCCCGTCCCACACGATCGGACCATGAGCGAGCAACTCAGAAATGAACGACGCACGTTCCGCATCGACAACGTCGAGTCCTACCGGGGCATGGAACACGAGAGCAAGAGTGTAGGCATAGGGCTGGGCATCCCGACGTGGCACGTGGCACCGCTGAATGGTCCTTCGGGTCCGAGGGGCGCGATTTCGCTGGGGTTCAAAGCTCGGACGCAACTCAGCCAGCCGGTACTCCGCTCCATCTGTGCGGTCGCGCTACACCTGGGACTGGTCCTGAGCTCGCTGCCTCACGAACGTACGTCATAAACGACGGTGGGACGTCAGTCTCTCATGCGACGTGGTTTTTGCGCCGCGAGCACGACAAATCCCTTCCGGCGGTCTACTTGCTCGGCATCACCAAATCGATCAGCGATCATGGTTCGGATCGAGAGCAAGCGATTGACCACTACGTACATATGACCGCCGGGTCGGAGAACTGTGTATGACTCATCGACAAACCTGGCCAACACCTCTTTGCCGCTGTGGGTCGGAGGATTCGATACCACGAGGTCGAACCGGAGACCTGGAGGGAGATCGAGCGTTACATCTCCCAGCACGACATGCGCATTCGTGATGCCGTTACGTTGGACATTTTGCTCGGCCAGTCTCACCGCCCGTATGTCGGAGTCCACCATCCAAACTTCCCCTCGACTCAGCAGTCCGGCCACCGCGAGGCCGATGAGCCCTATGCCCGTGCCGAGATCCACCACAGTCATGTGAGGCTTTACGGCCGGTAGCACGGAATCCAGGAGCAAGAGGCTTCCGGCGTCCGGTCCATCGGCTGAAAACACTCCGGCTTGCGTGCGAAATCGAAGTGTCCGGCCCACGACCGTGAGTTCAAACTCTCCGTACGCCGGCTCACAGCGCCTGCCTCCGCGGTTTCGATCGTCGCGGTGAGCCGGGCTATCGCTCACAGCCGAGTCAACAGTTTGGCTTGCGTCGCATCGAAGCGCGCGTCGCTGCGGCCGCTGATCGCGGTTTCGAACTCATCCGAGCGGTGCAGGAGTTCCTGAAAGTCACTTCGGCCCAGCGTGTACACCTCGACCGGGGTTACTGCTCTGACGGTTGCCGTGCGCGGCACGTCGCGTAGGAGGGCCGTCTCTCCGAAGTAATCCATCCTGCACAAGGTCGCGAGTTCAATCGGAGATTCCACTTCACAACGAACGTCGACTACACGGACTCCAAGACTCTTCCACCCAGCGAAGCACGCAACGAAGCCTCGAAGATTTCGCAAGTCCGGGCGACATCGTCCGCGGTGTGGGCTTCGCACACGAACCAGGGCTCGCGTGAGTCTGGTTCGGGCATGGCGCCACGCGCGATCATGCCCTTGGCGACCGCGTCGTAAAGCTCGTGGTTTGTTTCCGCCCACCCCCGATAGTCGGTCGGCATGTGATCGGCGAACATGACGCCAAACATCGATGGATGACCGGTGAATACGTACGGGAGACTGTGGCGAGACAGGATCTCAGCCAGCCCTTGCTGCATCGCCTGGCCCGTCTTGTAAATGGTCGAGAGTGCCTCAGTCTCATTGAGGATCGTCAACGTCGCAACGGCTGCCGCGGCGGCGATGCGATTTCCCGCGTACGTTCCCCCGTGACTCACGGCATCCGGTAAAACGCTCATGACCTCCCGCCGGCCTCCGAAAGCCGCCGCCGGATAGCCATTGCCCATGGCCTTGGCGTAGGTCGCGAGATCCGGCGTAATACCGAACAACTCCGCTGCCCCTCCTCGGGCGAATCGGAAACCGGTTTTCACCTCGTCGAAGATCAGTACCACGCCGAATTCGTCGCATAGCGCGCGGACTCCAGCTAGAAATCCGGCTTGCGGTAGGATTCCTTGCGCGTTGCCCAATACCGGCTCGACAATCACTGCAGCGAGGTCGTCCTGGTCGCGTTCAAATACGCGTCGCAAGCCGTCTAGATCGTTGTATGGGACGGGAACGACCGTCTCCGCCACGGCCTGAGGAATGCCGCGGCCCCAGGCCAATCTGACGGGATTGTCTCGGTCACCCAGTGTTGTGACGTCGTACGGCAGGACACTTATCAACGCGTAATCGTGCACGCCGTGGTATTGCCCCTCGAACTTCACGATTTTGTCCCGGCCGGTATAGGCCCGGGCCACGCGCATCGCGTGCATGGTGGCCTCCGTACCCGAGACGGTCATACGAGCGACATCAACCCATCCGGTCATTTGCTTGATGAGTTCGGCTACCCGTACTTCCTCTTCCGAGGTCAGCGAAAAGCTGACTCCTTTGCGGGCAGCTTCCGCCACGGCATCGTCGACCCGTGGATCGGCGTGTCCCAGGATGACCGGCCCATATCCCATGCGCAAATCAATGAACTCGTTCCCGTCAATGTCCCAGATGTGGCCGCCCTTGCCGCGATCAACGTAGACGGTGTCTTCCCCCCAAGCACGAAAATTTGAATCGGTCCCACCCGGCATCGACTGCATGGCGCGGGCGTACATCGCGTGCTGGCGACTGCGGGAAGTGTGGGGTATCACATCGGTCGACTCAGAGACGGTCATACATCCTCCACGCCCCGGCGAAGTAGTCTGAACGCTTCTGGCACCGGCGCCAGTCCTTCACACGAGTTCAGACCACGTGCCGTGGGCTGCACGGATCATAGTACGACTTTCGCGCAGAGGCAGTGTTTTTCTCCTCTCATGGCCAGAATTGGGCAATCGCAACGGTGGCATCGGAGCGATCCGGGAACAACTCGCTGCTGGATTCTCACGATGCCTCCTCCACCACACAGAGGCGCTATTGTGTTACCAGACGAGCACATCGGCGGTGTGGGCCACACGTGTAGAAGGAGAGAGCCATGGTCGCGGTCTCAACTCGCGAGTACACAATGTTCATTAACGGTGAGTGGGTTCCGGGCAACGGAGATGTCATGGAAGTCGTTAATCCCGCAACCGAAGAGGTCGTGCATCGCGTTCCGCTGGCTACCCGCGCGGACGTGGACACTGCGGTACATGCGGCGCGCGAGGCCTTTGATGATGGTCGGTGGTCGAGGCTGGGCTGCGGCGAGCGCTCCGCCTATCTGCTGAAGTTGGCCGATATTCTGGAAGCGCGAGCGGAAGAGATCGCTCGTATCGAGACGGAGGCCACCGGCAAGCCCATCTCCCTGAGCCGGGACGGCGACCTTCCCTTCGGTATCGACAATCTGCGCTACTTCGCCTCGGTGGCCCGGGTGCTGGAGGGCCAGGCCACCGGCGAATATATTCCGACCCACACCAGCATGTTGCGCCGCGAGCCCATCGGCGTGGTGGCTCAGGTCGCGCCCTGGAACTACCCATTTATGATGGCCATCTGGAAGATCGGCCCGGCCCTGGCGGCGGGAAACACCGTGATCCTAAAACCGGCTGAGAACACGCCTGCGACGGCACTGGAAATCGCGAAAGCGGTCGACGAGGCCGGATTCCCGGCCGGCGTCCTAAACGTCATAACGGGCGACGAAAACGCGGGCATTGCACTCACGAGCCACCCTGACGTAGATATGGTGTCGTTGACCGGAGACAGTGAGACGGGTAAGAAAATCATGCAGCAGGCGGCGCCGTCTCTCAAGCGAGTTCATCTGGAACTGGGAGGCAAGGCTCCGTTCGTGGTCTTCGCGGACGCCGATCTCGAGTCGGCCGCTAATTGCGCCGCCATGGCCGGAACCATCAACACTGGGCAGGACTGTACGGCCGCCACGCGCCTCTACGTGGAGCGCCCCGTCTTCGATGAATTCGTTTCTCGTCTCACCACGGCAATGAAAGAGGTGCAGGTCGGGGAGCCATTCAGCGAGGACACGGCGATGGGGCCACTTATTTCTCGCGAGCAATTGGAGCGGGTCGAGGGGTTTGTGAGTCGCGCGGCGGAGAGTGGGCTGACGCCGACGTTGGGCGGCAAACGGAGCGAGAACCAGGCACGTGGGTACTATTTCGATCCAACTCTGTACGTCGACGCCCCGCAGGATGCAGAAATCGTGCAGAAGGAGATTTTTGGCCCGGTCATGGTTGTCCTGCCGTTCGATTCGGAAGAGGAAGCACTGCAGAAAGCCAACGGCGTGATCTACGGGCTGGCGAGTTCGATATGGACCTCGGATGTGACGCGATCACTTCGGTGGGCCCGAGACTTGAAGTTCGGGACGGTCTGGATCAACGACCACATGCCTTTGACCTCGGAAATGCCGCACGGCGGATTCAAGCAGAGTGGGTTCGGCAAAGACATGTCGATCTATGCCCTCGAGGACTACACGCAAATCAAGCACGTGATGGCAGAAGTGACCGGGCAGGCATACAAGAACCCACGGCCCGACGAACATCTGGGCGCGTAGGAGCTTGATCTGACCGGATGGGAGGAGGCAGCTGACGCGGCGCCTCCTTCAAGGCTTGCTATCCCGACCATGCTCAACGGTGATCACTCGTCGTGTCGGTCAGTAGTTGCACGTCCCGAAAACCGTCGGTATAGTTGGGAAGCGTCGTTGCAACACTAGATGTTGTGTTCTGACACTTTCGGCGAGGGGAAATGGGAAAA
>DAINCT010000164.1:0-7759 GCA_036732245.1 Chloroflexota bacterium
TCGGTCGGGCCACTCGCCATCCTCGGGCACTCTCGGAGCGTCATTTATCGCTGCGCAAATGCCGCCAGAAAGCGCTGCGGTTCACACGCCAGCGGAGCGCGTCCCATCGTCGCTTTGTTCAGCGCCGCCGCCGCGCTAGTGTCGAGGCTGTGAGCTACGCACTGCGATTTTTCAGCCCTCGACCGGTCACCGGTCGCCAGGGCTCAGTCGCGCGCGTCTAGGTCCCAGCGTCGGACCGGTTGAGGGAGAACTCCACTCGACCCAAACCGACCGAAAGACCTCACAATGACCTCCTACCTCACGCCCGCGGAACTTGCGCACAATCTCGCCCTCCGCGACCTCAGCGACGCCCAGCAGGGACCGCACGCCATGCAGCAGCTGCTTAGCGACGTCGTCGATGCCCTCACCATGGCCTGGGGCATACCGGCCGCAACAATTCGGCAAAGCCCTGTCGTTCCTGTCGAGAACAATTACGACCGGCTCGGCTTCGACCCCGCAGCGGTCACCCGCGACGAGCGATACTCCCGATACCTCAGCCCAACCGTAATGTTGAGAAGTCACACCTCAGCGTCAATCCCATGGCTGCTTACAGAACTGACCACACAATCGAACGTCGATTCCCTGTTCGTCATGCCAGGCCTCGTCTACAGGCGAGACGCCATCGACAGGACTCACGTTGGCGCACCCCATCAAGTGGACCTCTGGCGTATTGCCGAACGACCCGATCTCGAAGTTGATGACCTTGACGAGATGGTGGCCACTATCGTCGAGGCCGTTCTTCCCGGAGCCACATGGCGAGCCGTCCCCGCACAACACCCCTACACGACGGCGGGACGCCAAATCGATGTTCTCGTTGACGGCGACTGGCTTGAACTAGCCGAGTGCGGGCTCGTCGCACCCCACCTCTTCGAGCGAGCCGGCGTCGACACCCAGCAATGGTCCGGGCTGGCGCTTGGCATGGGACTCGACCGTGCCCTCATGCTCCGGAAAGGAATTGACGACATCCGAGTCCTGCGCTCGGAGGACCCCCGTATCGCTTCACAGATGCTCACCCTGCAGCCGTGGAGTCCAGTGTCCGTTATGCCATCCATTCGGCGGGACCTCTCGATCGTCATCAGCGCGCACGAGGACGAGGAGACTTTGGGCGATACCGTTCGTGACGCCCTCGGCAGTCGAGTGGACGACCTCGAATCCGTCGAGCTGCTCGCCATCACGACTTACGAAGACCTGCCGGCCAGAGCCCGAGACCGCCTTGCCATGACTGCGGATCAATTGAACGCCCTGCTCCGCATCACGCTCCGCCCACTCACAGCAACACTCACTGATCGGGAAGCGAACCAGATTCGGGACACCATTTATCGAGCGATACACCAGGGTCCTGTGCTGGAACTCATCAGCTAAGGCGGCGCAGCGACACCGATCGCACGTCAGGAGTGCGCCTGCGCACTCCCAACACCTAAATATCTGGGCGTGCAGACGCGCGTGAAAATCCGTGCAGATGACTTCGGAAACTGACAATCGCGGAAGGCGCAAGGAATACCGCGTGAGACGTCTCGTATCCCTAGGGATACGAGACTCCCCTGACGCGCATATAGGGGAAAGGAGAGGCCTTGCTGGACAACGACCGATATAGACGTCTCTGAGTAGGAACGCTCATCCTTGCGACTCGCCCCGGGTGATCGGTGAGTGAACAGTAGAGACAAACTCGGGCAAGGTCAGCCGACGCAACCGGATAATGTCGCCCCGGCCATTAGTGCGAATGCGCTCCTGCGAACTGGTGCGCCTGCGCGAGTTCGTTCTGTTGCCTTCGGCTGCACCACCCAGACGTAGGAGGATGGTGGAGCACGAAGTCCTCGTTGCTTACTCGAGCGGAGCCAGCCGTCGTGCCTACTAAGGAGCGCTTTGTCGAAGTCAATGCCGAAGCGCCCTCGCAATCACGAACTGGAGGAGGCGTCGAGGCGTGCTTTCCAGCGGGCGCTCCCGACCAGCTGGACCACGACGACGCCGTCAGGCGACTACGGCGTTGACCTCGATGTGGAGATCTTTGAAGCTGGAGCAGCAACGGGCATGCATTTCGGCGTACAGCTGAAAGCTCAGGAGAGTGCCGGAGGCAGCCCTACAGAGTCGATTAAGACGCAGTGGCGCGAGTATTGGTCCGAACTGGATATTCCAACTCTCCTCGTTCTCTTTGATGCCGCGACAGATCGACTCTGGTGGAAGTGGACTCACCTCATCGACGATTCCGGAGCGAAGCCAAAAGCTAGGACGCGTTCCCTTCGTTTTGCGACAGTGTGGAGCGGAGACACCGTTAGCGCGATCCTGGAGGAGGTCCGGGGGTTCAGGGCCATTCGACGCCAGTCGTCCATGCCGCCGACCTTCATCGGGTTCGAGGGTCAAACTTTTGCTGGAGGTGACCCGGGTCCCCTCATCGGAGCCATCCGGTACCGGCTCGCTGGCCTAGCGGAGGTAACAACAAACCCAGCCAAGCGAAGCGACCTGTTCATTCGGGTGCGTATTGCGGAAGATCAGATCCGAGTCCGTCTAATCGGAGCTACTCCACGGTACCTGCACATACGGAACGTCGAGCAGCCAATCGGGCATGAAGAACTTAGTGCCATCGCTACGGACGTTCTGGCCCTGCTCGCTTTCGCGGTCGGGCGCGCGCACCAAAATCGTCTCGCGACCGCGCTTCTCAAGCGCGGTATTGATTCGCCCACGCTGCTCGATGAGAACCTCATCGGGGACGCAATCGCTGAGCTCGCCCGAGATCATGCAACGGACGAACTATTGCAGCTACTTCGCCGCACTTACTTCATAAGTGAATCCGAAGTAGGAGTGGCGGCTCTCGTCGCCTTGAGAAGCGTCCAACACGAGTTGACCGTCGAGGAACGTCGGAGCATCGCACGGGCTTTCGTCGACTCAGCGCGCACCTCGGATCATGCGGCCGTGATGATCTACAACGCTGCCGGATTGCTCCGATTCGACGATTTCGAGCGAGCTCGGCGCTACTACCAAGCCGCCGCCAACGTGGACGAGGGATATCGCGAAAAAGGCTACTGGTGGAGTGAGCAGGCGGCGACCTACTTCCACGAGGGCTTATTTCGCGAAGCTGAGGAGCATTACGCGCAAGCTCTCAAACTTCAACACCGAGCGGCATTGCCACTATTGGCGGACGCAAAGCTGCACGGGGGAAAGTACGCCGAGGCCCTCACCCTCTTCGAAGAGGCGAACCGCGATCCGGATATCTCACACGCCCAGTGGCGGTTGACAGAACTCGCCTTCACCTCAGTGCTTCCGCAGTTCACCTTCAAATCGCAGGTTCGTGATTCAAGCGCCGCTGAGTTGATACACCTCGATGGCGCACCCCTGGATGAAGACAAAATCGCTGCTGTTCTCAACCTGGACTTGCTCAATGCGCGCGCGCTGTGGGCTCGGACTATCGTCGAAAAAGAAGCGGGACGCCCGTCCATCGGATTTCATCTCGCCGCTGCACTTACCGACGTCACCTTCCCACCTACGTGGGAAGAGGCAATCCGGGCTTGTCGATCCGAAACCCCATCCGAAGAAGAAGCTTGGGCGCTAGTGTCCGACGTACTTATCTGCGTAAACATGTTCTGTAGAGAGTCCTTCGAAACTTTCATTTTCAGCGACACTTCCGTGTCCGAGCAGACCCGCAAGGAACTCATGTGGCTGCTCGAGAACTTGCCTGAAGAGGAAGACCCCTCTCTCAGCCTCCGATCCTTCAAAGAGGCGCTGGAAGACTCATCGACATAGGCCAGCAGACAGCTCGAGCGGCAAAATCATGGTTTTCGCTTTGCGACCCACACGCGCGCACCATCAGCGACCTCGACGGTGTGTCGCCACCGCAAGATCTTTCAATACCGCGCAACAATCCGTCGTCCGTCGACCTATATGGAGTTCGCACGAGACGCCTCGCAACCTATGGGATGCGAGACAGAATTCGTCATGTTCAGCTCGGGACTGGCCGTGGCGGGGTCATGCAAGCCCCCGGCTGCCCGCCCGGCTGAGTGTCTTGGAAATCTTTGGGTTTAGACGGCACTGCGGTTTGAAATATGCCAACGGTGTAATCGGGCTGTGTCAGGGTAGAGATCCATCTGCGGATCTGAGCCAGGTCGTCTGCGCTTGGCTTCCTCGTCCCCGTTCCCACGACCGGCCCCGGAAAGTTCTCGAGTGGTCCCAGCTCGCAATTCCGTTACGGGGCGGATGTCCCGTTCGAGTTGTCGACCCTGGTTGCTCGCGCCCATCGCGTGGCACTCGAGTCTTTTGGGCCGGCCGTATGCTCCGCCGTTCACCATCACTCCCGGTGCAACCCGCCAGCAAAGAACGGCAGCATCAGCTTGAGCAGTGCGTCCGGGCTATCCAGCGGAATAATATGGCCGCAGTCAATTACCGCTCCCGCGAGATCATCGGTGATCGGGTCCAATTGCGTATGGAGCCCTGCACCGATCGGGCGCGCGCCGATGGCGAGCGTGGGCACTGTCAACCGACTACCCGCGAGGGCCTCGTCAATTTGCCGAGCATTGGTGGGAAACGCCCGGTAGAACTCGAAAGCGGTGCGCAACGACTCTGTGCCCCGATAAGCGTCTATGAATCGCTCGCGAAGACGAGGGGTGAGACCATCCCCGACCATCCCGATGTCCAAGAAGAAACCGATGTACTCCTTCTCGTGGCCCTCCACGACTGTCTCCGCAAAGCCGGGGACCGCGTGAAATCCGAACCACCAGGGGGGCGCGCCCGCGGGAGCTCCGGGGCGCGGGAGGTCGCCAAGAATCGCCTCCATGAGCACCAGCCGACGGACGAGCTCCGGGTGTGTCAACGCCAGATAGAACGCGATGGGTGCTCCGAGATCTATGGCAGTGACATCCGCCTTCTCGATATCTAGAGCGTTTAGAAGGCCCCGGATGTCGCTGCTCAATGTAGCGACGTCGAATCCCGTGGCCGCGCGAGAGCTATCGCCCGTTCCGCGGAGATCCGGTGCAATCACCCGGTGGTTTTGAGAAAGCGCAGGAATCACTTTGGTCCACAGCTCCCAGGTGTGCGGAAATCCGTGGAGTAGTACCAGCGCTGGCCCCGATCCGGCCAGTGCGACATTGATGTCGATGCCGTTCACGGCGATGCTCTTGATCACGACGGACTTGTCCACTGCATTCTCCTTGGTTACTCTTGGTTACCTCATTACCGTAGGTTTCTTCCTCGTGTAAGGGAAGACAGCACTTTTGTGAAAGGTGGTTACCGCATGGTTACCTCGAACCCGGGTGGGACGAACCGTCGAGGCGACCTGTTTTCGGTGGATTGCCCGACCCGTGTCCTGCTCGATCGAGTGGGCGGTAAGTGGGTTGTCATGGTGGTCAAGCTGTTGGCGGACGATTACCCGGGGGAGCGTGGGTTCGCTGAATTGAATCGAGCCATGCCCGGGGTCTCGCACAAAATGTTGTCTCAGACCCTGAAGGCTCTCGTTCGCGATCGCCTGGTCGAGCGTCGCGTCGAAGATACGGTTCCGCCGCGGGTGCACTACCGCTTGACCGAGTTGGGCAAGTCGCTCAATGAGCCGCTCACTCATCTGCGTGCATGGGCGG
Organism: Chloroflexota bacterium; assembly: GCA_036732245.1. GTDB lineage: Bacteria > Chloroflexota > UBA5177 > UBA5177 > UBA5177 > JANWJD01. Next base: position 5,598 of record DAINCT010000164.1, read on the forward strand.
AAGAGCACGTCTGGCAAATCGATCAGTTGAGCTCCGAGTCCTTCCCGCGATAGTCGACAGTGTCGCGGCCTCGGCGTTGAGTGAGCGGTTTGCCCAGCCCACACACGACCACAACCGGTCGGCAGCGGTACCTACAGCGCGTCGAAGTTCGCGGTCGAGGGATGGATGGAATCACTCGTCCTGCGCCGACCCCCATAGACCCGCTACTGATCAATCTCGTCGATGGCTTGGTCAGCCTTGAACCCAGCCTCGAAATCAATGTCGGGGAGTCTGCGCGTCCAGACAGGAAGACCCCTTTGTGCAGAGGAGTACTAAGCAAGAACGACATTAGTGCAGAGGAGTACTGAAAAACCAATGCTCAGCACTCGCCTGCACAACCCCGAAAATACGGGGAACGCTGTGCAGACGGGTACGGAAAATGACATCGGAAGTGTTGCCAACAGGTGACCATCGAGACGCCTCATATCCCTAGGGTTGCGAGACAGTACGGCGCGTCTGAGGCTGATCTTTCAGCTGATGGATAGCGCCAACTTTGCAGGTCGCGCAATCGACTCAGTCGAGTTGTTGACGAACGAACGAGAAAGCTTCTCGCGCGACTTTGGTCCAAGTTGCCTTCGTGACTTCGGGATCCGTATCCGTCGGGATCGCGATCCACTCGCGCATCGTGCGTGTCCCCATCGTTACGGGCTCGGCCGCGCCGTCGCCGACAAGGGCGACTGCGCGTGCGCGGGGGAGCTTAACGATGAGGCGATCATCATGACCGAGGAACGCTACGATCGTTTTTCCGGTGCGCAGTCCCGGGCTTCGGAACATCGTTCCGATCTCGATCGGTCCATCGTTCTCGAGTGCCATCGCAATGTGGTGAAGAAGATCCATTGCTTCTGGCGACGCGCTCGTCATGAAACTGCCCTCGCACTCGCGACAGACGTCCCGCCGATGATCCGGCGCACCGCACTGGTGTCGCCCACTATCAGCTGAGCCTCTACGGCCGCGGCTACGGGCAACTGCCCTGCAAACAGGGCAACGATGGCACCCGGATCACCCGCGACTACAGCATCGGGGTGAGCCAGAGGGTCACTTGGTGCGACCTGGATGATGCCGTCACTGGCGGTGATGTCACATCCATCGTCGACGGTCCCGACGCGCACAATCTTCTGGAGCGCTGCGGGGTCATTGTCTCGACACAGAGCACGCAGAGGCAAGAGCAGCCAATGCGCGCGAAACGACTCTTCCTGCGCTGGAGGACCCATCACTGGCGCACCCCACTTAATGAACTCGCGTACAACACCTTCCAGCGACGCGCCCCGGTCCGTGAGTGAGAACACAACCGCGTTCGCCGGCCTCGGCAGCTTGCCCCGCCGCACTAGGCCGGCGGCCTCCATGTCGCGGAGCCGACTGGCAAGCAGATTAGTTGCGATGCCTGGAAGGCCACGCTGGAGATCGACATACCGGCACGCGCTGAGCGACAGCAACTCGCGCACGATCAACAGAGTCCACCTGTCACCGACGACGTCAAGAGCTCGCGCGAGAGCGCAGTACTGCCCGTATGTCTTCACAACATCACGATACCAAATCACTTGACTTAATCAAGTTACCACTTGAAACTATCAATCTGTAACTGTCCTGAACCATCGGAGGAAACCATGTCGACCATCGAGGAATCACCCACGCTTCGCCGCTACTACGACGTTCTCACGGGCGGCGCAGAGTCATACGACGATGGACGTCACTTGCTCCCGTTGCTAGCGGATGAGTTCGTGTTTGATGGTCCGATCGCAGGTCGAATGGAAGGCGGTGTTCGCTTCACACATGGCGTGCGCGGATTCATCGAAACAGTCCGCAGTATCACCATCCTTCAGGCTGTAGTCACAACATCAGGAGCAGCCGTTCTCTACGACGCCGAACTTCCAGGTGGAACCATCCGCTTCTCCGAGTTCTTCAAGCTCGACGGCGGCAAGATCCGCGAACTCCACATCCAATACAACGCCGCGGACTACGTCGCGAATGGCGGGCACTAGGTAGCTGCATGCCGTCGCAATTCAGGCAGAAAAACGCGAAACACAGGATCACGACCGGCTGGAGGTGTCTCGCAACCTCATCGTCTTCCAACCCATGGGATGTGCGGCAATCGGGGATGGCCGAGGCTGGCTCTCGAGCCCTCT
>DAINCT010000165.1:0-7732 GCA_036732245.1 Chloroflexota bacterium
CGATCGTGTCGGCTCAGGCCGCTCATCCCCAATCCGACGGCCACCGCGAAAGTGTCGAAGCCGAGCGACAGAACGAGCCCGAGCGTCTTGATGATGGTTGACGCGCTCAATCAGACCCCCGTTTTTGACTATAGCGGCGTAGCCGTACTCTCGGATTGGGATACCACCCGCGTGTAGCCCACGTCGGGTGTCCGTTGCGACTGCTCCAACGTGCGATGCAGGAATGTTTCGACGGCGTTCGCACGGTCTGACGATTGCCTGGCCCTACTCTTGCGGCTGATCGCAGAACAACGGCGAGAGGAGTGCAGCTAATGAGGGCACGCATTGCATGCATCGCGACTGTTGCGCTTGCAGGAACCGTCGCGTTCACACCGCTTGAGGCCACGGCGGCGGCTCCGGCGAAAGTGATAGTGACGCCCGCGCAGGGCCACGCAGGGGATCCGGTGTTTCTTTCCGGTTCAGGGTTTGTCCCCAGCGGCCCCGTATCCATTTTCTTACGGTGCGGTTCGCAGCTCCCGGCGCGCATCGGTGTAGCCAGGACGAACCGCCTGGGCCGCTTCGCAGCGGTTCAGCTCCGGTTGTCGCGGCATGCTCGAATCGGAAAGTGCGGGTTCTCGGCCGCCGCGCCGGCCGCGCCGTCCGTCCACACGCGCGAGAGTCTCTTCACCGTTGAGCCGACGCGCCACCCGCTTGCACGGTGTGCCGTGCAAATGTGCTTGACGATTCAGGCGTTTCTGGTGCGGCTCAGGAGCGGCGCAAAGGGGAGCATCGTCATTTCAGGCTGGCCGGGAGCAGTCGCCCAGGTCACAATTGCCAGGACCGAATACGGCGCGAAGTTTCGGGTTTTGCGGCTGAACTGGCGCGGGGTCGGTACCATGTCGACCTCGATCGCTCCTGGCTTGATTAAGGGCCTCCAGGCGCGGGTATTCGTGCGCGCGCGGCTCGGCCATGTGACCGGAAAAGGGCAGGCCCGGTTCCACGTGATGTTTGGCAATCGGTAACGGCGACTGCCTAATCCGCGTCCCGGCGCATATGTACAAGCAGAGCGAAGACTGCCAGGTTGGTGGCGTGTCCGCGCAAGCAGACCGGACAAACCACTCTCAGCCGGAAAATCAGCGCCCAGAGCAGATAGATCGAGACGCCAACTGATAATGCTGAACCGTAGAACAGTGAGCGCAGGATCACGGGATTTCGGATCATGTTCGTGACGGCAGCCGCGCCCAGGGCGCCGTAGAAGAGCATCCCGAGGTCACTATTGCGTGGGCCGAGTGCTTGTGCATAGCGCGTTTGGGTGAAATGTGTGGCGGCTGCCCGATCTCCCAGTGCGGCCTCGTCATGGAGGCGCCGTATCGTCGCCGTACTGTTCTTCGAAAGCCAAAATCCGTACACCGCGAGGGCAGTTGCGAGGAACCGGTTCATAAACGTCCTTTAGAAGCAACGACAGTAAACGTTGATACAATGGCACAGATTTTGGCGCGGGTGCCGCAGGCGCGCCGTACGCGGTCCAGTGTGGAAAATGTGCTGGACTCCCTATCTCGGCACGTATCGGGTTCAGCCGTCGCAACAACGGGAGGATAGGCTACCTCATGGTAAAAGAGGCGGAACGGACGTTCCTCCAACCGCAAACAATGTCGAACGAGCCGACCGACCTTGACGAGTCGGACGAAGAACTGATCCGGATGTTCTCGATGATGGTGCTCATCAGGCGATTCGAGGACAAGACGTACGAGATGTATACCAGGGCCCGCATCGGTGGGTACTGTCACATGAATCACGGGGAAGAGGCAACGATCGTCGGTTCCATCTTCCCCTTGCGCTCGCAGGACTGGATCGTAAGCTTTTATCGCGAGCACGGGCACATTCTCGCCCGTGGGGCGGAGCCGCGCCGTGTCATGGCGGAGTTGTTCGGCCGTCAGGATGGAGTCTCTCACGGACGCGGGGGCTCCATGCATCTCTTTGACGCGAATCGACATTTCATGGGTGGTTACGGCATCGTAGCGGGCCATATGCCGCTGGCGCTCGGGGTCGGATACTCGACGAAGTATCGAAAACAGGAAGAGGTCGTGCTCTGTCTCACGGGGGACGGGGGCATGGCCAACGGCGCATCGCATGAAGCACTCAATATGATCGGCCTCTATCACTTGCCGGTCGTCACGGTCATCGTCAATAACCTGTACGGCATGGGCACCACCGTGGAAGAATCGGCCGCGAACCCCAACCTGTGGGAGCGGGGCGAAATGTATGGACATCACGGGGTGCGAGTCGACGGCATGGACGTGATGTCCGTGAGACGAGCCATGCAAGATGCCATGCGGCGCGCCGCGGAGGGACAACCAACTCTGATCGAGGCGATCACCTATCGGTATCGGGGCCATTCCGTGGCAGATGCGGCGCGGTATCGCACCGCTGAGGAAGTGCAAAGTTGGCGCGACCAGGATCCCATTGAACGGTTCTATCGCCAACTCTTGGAAGCCGGCCGCATAACGGAGCAGCAGCGCGCGGAGATCGAAGCACAGGTCGACGCGCAAGTTGAGGAAGCGGTCGAGTTTGCCGAGCAAAGCCCTCAACCGGATCCCGCCGGTCTGCTGGATTTCCTGTACGTCGATCCACCGCCGAATGTGTAACGACAGGGCATGGCGACGGGACCCGTCGAATCGCCGTTGCCCTGGGGCGGACGATCTTCGATTGTCGCGCAGACGACATGCAAGCGAAACGTGGTTCCTGGAGCGATGTCCAGGGAGGAGAGCGGAGGGGATGGAGCAGGAGTGACGAGATGCCTGTAATAACGTATCGGCAGGCGCTCAATGAGGCGCTACGAGAAGAAATGAACCGAGACGGAAATGTCTTTTGTCTCGGCGAGGAAATAGGTCGGTTTGGTGGGTCGTATCGCGTGACCGAGGGTCTGCTCGATGAGTTCGGGCCCGAGCGCATCCTGGCCACGCCCATTTCTGAACTCGGCATCATCGGTTTGGCGACCGGCGCTGCCATGACGGGTCTTCGTCCGATAGCAGAGATCATGACCATCAACTTCATCATGGTTGGCATGGATCAGCTGGTGAACAACGCTGCCAAGATTCCATACATGTTTGGCGGCGAGGCCCAGGTACCCATCGTGGTCCGCACCCCGAGTGGGGCGGGCCATCAGCTCACGGCGCAGCACTCACAGGTGCTCGAAGTGTGGTTCGCTTATGTGCCCGGCATGTATGTGGTGGCTCCGTCGACTCCGGCCGATGCCAAGGGACTCCTCAAGACCTGCATTCGGGACAATAATCCGATCCTGTTCGTAGAAAACGTGTTGCTGTACAACGACAAAGGTGAGGTTCCCGAAGGGGAGCACATTGTTCCTCTTGGGAAGGCCGCGATTCGGCGCGAGGGCGAAGACGTCACGATTGTCTCTTACTCCCGTATGGTGAACGTGGCCTTGCAAGCGGCCGACGCCCTGGCCGATGACGGAATCAGCGCTGAAGTTATCGATTTACGTAGCCTGCGACCCCTCGACATGGAGACCGTGCTCACGTCCGTCCGTAAAACGAATCATGCGATGATCGTACATGAGGGTTGGCGAAAGTACGGCGCAGGGGCCGAGATTGCAGCGCAGATACAAGAGCTCGCCTTCGACTACCTGGATCATCCCGTCCAGCGCGTGACCGGCGCCGAAGTGCCGTTGCCCTACGCGCAATCGCTCGAGGCGGCAGCATTGCCACAACTCGAATTCGTCGTCGATGGAGCCCGTTCGATGGTGGGCAAACGGTAGGGAGAAGCATCGTGGCCAGTGAAGTTGTTATGCCTCGCCTCAGCGATACCATGGATTCCGGCACGATCGCTCGGTGGCTAAAGCACGAAGGTGATGAAGTTAAACGAGGCGACATCATCGCCGAAATCGAGACCGACAAAGCGAACATGGAACTCGAAGCGTACTCATCCGGCATCCTGGCCAGGATCATTGTGGAGGAGGGACGGAGCGTTGCGCTGGGTGAGCCGATCGCGATGATTGCCGCCGATGCCGAGGAAGCTCGGGGGATAAAAGAGGCCGGGAATTCTGGCGGCGTGCCGACTGCGGGCGAATCGTCCGCGTCATCCGACGCTCCGCGCACCGACACGGCTCCCTCGACGCAACCTCAGGCTGAGCAGACTGCCTCCCCTAACGGCACAGAACCGGATGAGGCAGAAGCCGGCGGCCGCATCAAAGTCTCGCCACTGGCCCGCCGGCTGGCGCAGGAACATAGCATCGACCTCAACCGGCTCACCGGCACAGGTCCGGGTGGTCGGATCACGAAGGACGACGTACAGTCATTTCTCAAAGTGGCGGATGCTGCTCCTGCTGTCGCCCCCGAGGCGCCGGCCCCGACCGACCGTCCTCAACCGCCGGCTCCCAGTGCGCCTGCACCTGCCGGCGGCGGGCTGCGACAAACCACGAGAGCGGAAATGTCGCGCATGCAAAGTACTATCGCCCGGCGCATGACGGCGGCAAAATTCTCAGCGCCGGAATTCGTGCTCACGGCCGAGTACGACATGACGGAGGCGCGTAAATTTTTGCGCGCCATTGGTGCAGCCGACGACGCGCCGAAAGTGGGGCCGAACGATCTCCTCATCAAGGCGATCGCGACGGCGCTCCGACGACATCCCGAAGTTAACTCGGGTTGGGAGGGCGACGGGGTCGTGAATTACGGGCGTGTGAACATCGGCAATGCGGTGGCGATCCCGGGAGGACTGGTGGTGCCGGTCATCCAGGATGCAGACACGAAGACGCTGGGTCAGATCGCCGGGGAATCGAAAGCGCTGATCGAACGGGCGCGCGCCAATAAACTCGCTCCCGCCGAGTACGAAGGCGGCACTTTCAGCGTTTCGAATCTCGGCATGTTCGGAATCGATCAATTCACGCCGATCATCAACGTGCCTGAGGCCTGCATCATGGGAGTGGGCGCCATCACGCCGACGCCGGTGGTGATCGCTGGCGAAGTCGTCGTACGCGACCGTATGAAAGTCACGCTTTCCTGTGACCACCGGGTCGTCAACGGCGCCCAGGGCGCCGAATTCTTACGCACGCTCCGCCGTCTCGTGGAGAACCCCCTCCTGAGCGTGCTGTAGATGGCAGCGACCGTCGAAAGAGGAGTATAGACGTGACGGAACAGCATTTTAATGTCGCTTTCTTAGGCGGCGGGTCCGGTGGGTACGTCGGCGCGATCCGAGCGGCGCAGCTCGGCATGAATGTAGCGGTGATCGAACGCGACAAACTGGGAGGCACGTGCCTGCATCGCGGCTGCATTCCAAGTAAGGCGTACCTGGAAGCGGCCCACGTGTTTACCGAGTTGCAACACGCCAACGACTTCGGCATTACGGTCGAGAACGTCGGCTACGACTTCGCTGGAATCCAGTCGTATCGGGAGAAAGTGGTGACGGACAACTGGAAAGGCGTCCAGTTTCTGATGCGAAAGAACAAGATCACGGTGATCGAGGGTGAGGGCACGATCGCCGGCACCGGTCGGGTCCATGTCAAAGGGAAAGACGGTCAAGAACAGGATGTCACCGCGGACAACCTCGTGATCGGAACAGGGACTCGCCCGCGTACCCTCGGCATTCAGGTGGACGCGAAGCGCGTGTTCACCAGCGACAACATTTGGGACGCCGAAGGGATTCCGAAGTCTGTCATCGTGTTGGGTGGCGGCTACATTGGATGCGAATTTGCGACCTATTTCCGCGCTTTCGGCGTCGACGTAACCATCGTCGAGATGTTGCCGAGTCTCATTCCAATGATGGATGCGGACCTGAGCAAAGAATTGCAACGGGCCTTCTCGCGGCGGGGGATCAAGATTTCAACCAATACCAGGGCGAATCCCGGGTCGGTGCAGTCCAACGACGACGGGGTGCGACTCGAGGTTGAAACCGACGGAAAGACCGAAACTCTGCAGGCGGATTATTTGCTGCTGGCGGCCGCTCGCGAGGCCGTCACCGATGATCTAGGACTCCATGCCATCGGCCTCGAATTGGAACGCGGGTACATCTCCGTGGGAGAGGGCAATCAAACGCGTGTCCCGCACGTGTATGCCGTGGGAGACGTTGCCGGCGGATTGGGTCTGGCGCATAAAGCCTACGCCGAGGGCATCCTGGCGGCCGAGCATATGTGTGGCAAGAATCAGCTCAAGACGATCGAGTCGAACCGCGTGCCCCAGCCCATCTTTTGCTTTCCGCAGGTCGCGGCGGTCGGCCTCACGGAAGCGCAGGCACGTGAAAGTGGCTCTGAGTTGGAGATTGGGAAGTTCCCCTTCACAGCCAATGCAAAGGCAAAAATCCTCAACGACTCGGCCGGCTTCGTCAAGCTGATCGCGGACAAAGCATCGGGCGACGTGCTCGGCGTTCACATGATCGGTCCATCTGTGACCGAGTTGATCTCCGAGGCGGCGCTTGGAAAGTTTTTAGAATCAACTCCGTGGGAGATGGCATATAACATCCACCCGCACCCGACACTATCGGAATCGTTGGGCGAAGCCGCTCACGCGGCCGAGGGCGCGCCAATTCACATGTAACCTAATTGTTTCGGCCGCTGCGATCGCCGCCGAGAGGGAAGGTCGCGAGTCTCCCTGGTCGGCGATTCCTGCGAGATGATTGTTCGCGGAAGGCAGTGCATCGCTCACGGAATCGAACCGAAACTGGTTTTAGAGTCGCACGCCGTGCGCGCCCAGGTAGGCGAGAAACTCCTGCGTGTTACCCCGGAAAGCCTCACGCCGTTCGGGATCCTGCGCAAGTTCCAGCGTGAGCGAGGTCAGCGCTGTGTTGACCGGGGCCGGCACGCCGAGCGCCTGCGCTGCCCGCGCGATCTCACCGTTGTAGCTGTCGATTTCGGTTCTGCCCCGCTTGAGGTCAGCCCGCATGCCGGGCGAATGCCCTCCGCGCGCGCGCGACATCCGCGGCCCGATCAATCGCTGCGCGAGTGGGAGTGGGAGTCGCATGACCACGCGTCCGAGAGGCACCGGATAACCCGGGAGCGCGACCGTCTTGATGCCCTGCGCATCCATGACGCGACCCGCCTCACGAAAGGCGAGTTGCTCCAGCCGAAACAATTGCGGATCGGATACCAGTTCCCGCACTTCGATATCCAGAATGGCCGTGGTAGCTGCACCCAACATGTTAAGCAAGAGTTTCGACCACCGAAGGCTCCGATAATCGGCTACCACCACCGTCGGAAGCCCGGTGGCACGAAATGCATCGACCACCCAGGCCGGCGGTGGCGAATCCGTCATAGAAGCAAGCGCCACGCCGCCCGATTGGCTATACCGAGTGATGACGCCCGGCTGATCCATGCCCGGCCGAACGGTCAGTGTTCCGGCAAGTACACGCTCACGTCCCAAGCGTTCGGCGAGGGTCTCTTCCGTACCGACGCCGTTCTGCATTGCCAGCAATAGTCCAGATTGGCCAAGTGCAGTCTCAAGTTCCGGTGTGACGCCTGCTACGTCATACGTTCGGACCGTCAGCATGATCAGGTCGTACGAAGTCTCGGCATCCAGATTCGCGCGCGCCTCCGGATGCGAGACTACATCGACGCCCTGTTCGCGCACGACTAAACCGCGATCCGTAACCGCGTCGACCAGAGCACGCCGGCCCAGCAGCGTCACACGCCAGGACTTGACGGCGGCTAGTTTACCTCCCAGGTAACCGCCTACCGAACCGGCCCCGAAGATCAGAACGGATCGTTCAGCTTCCATTCGAGGGTTTCAGACGTCGAAATTTCGACTCC
>DAINCT010000166.1:0-7717 GCA_036732245.1 Chloroflexota bacterium
GCGGGGCTGCGACAGCCGATCCCGACCGAGACCCGAGCGGTCTATCTACATGGACGGTTTCAGGAGTGTCCCATCTTTGGCCGATCCGAGTTGTCGCCGGGCGATGGTTTGACGGGACCGGCCGTGGTAGAAGAGTACGGGTCCACCAGCGTGATCCAGCCAGGGCATGCCGTGCAAGTCGATCGCTTTGGAAACCTACTGCTCACGCTGCCCGCCTGACTTTGAGGGAGATGTCATGACCACCCAATTCGCTGCGGTCGGTTCAAAAGTCGATCCAATCACCCTTCAGATCGTGGAAGGCACTCTAGCCTCGATTGAGGCGGAGGTCGAAGCTGCGATTGAACGTACGTCACGCTCGCCCATGATTCGCGATCAGCACGATTTCCGAGCCGGCTTGCACGATCGCTATGCCCGCAAACTGACCGGACGATCGTACTCGGCCATGGTCAATCCGATTGTGCGGGACTTCCCGCTTGACACGATGCGCGAAGGGGATGTGTATTTCCACAACGATGTGTACCTGTCGGAAGGCAGCATCGGCCATCTACCCGACCTCTGTTCCACTGTGCCCGTGTTGTTCGCAGGCGAGGTCGTGGCATTTGTCCAGGCGTTCGGCCACCACGACGATATCGGCGGAGCTGTCCCCGGTAGCATGCCCGCTCACGCCACGAGCATCTTTCAGGAGGGCCTCATGATCCCTCCGATCAAGCTGTACGACGCCGGCCAATTGAACACCGAAGCGTACAAGATCATCTTCCGCAACACCCGCCTGCCCCACGGACTGCAGGGGGATATCGACGGTGAGATCGCCGCGTGTCGCATGGGCGCGCAGCGCATGGTTGAACTGTTCGAGCGATACGGTCGGGACACCGTTGAGGCATGCTTCGAGGCACTTCTGGAGAAGTGTGCGGACACATATCGACGCGAAATTCTGCCGAAGATCCCGGACGGCACGTACGTCTGGGAGGATTATGTCGAGCACGACGGGATCGATCCGCCCAAGCTCTACCAAATCCGGATGCGCATGACGAAGAGTGTGGACAAGATTACGCTCGATCTACGGGGCACCCACCCACAGACCAAGGGTCCAATCAACTGGCCCGGCAATTATTGCGAAGGGCGCTTCCTCAAGAAGTGGATCGCCGTCGTGCTCCGCAATCTGGCGGACACGCCGGAGCGCGCCGCCGAGATCGACGTCAACGAAGGTATCTGCGACGTGCTGGATATCATCTTCCCCGATGAGCCGACCATCGTCAGTCCCGTATTTCCGGCGCCGACCAACGCTCGCTCTTTCACCATCCTGCGCCTCATCGGCATCTTCGCCGGGGTGCTGGCCCACGCCGTCGAAGGACGAATGCCGGCCGACCAGGAGACGATCCGGTATTGGGGACTACACGGCTTCGAACCGGACGGTACCTTCTTCCTGTTGCGAGAGGTGCTGGGCGGTGGATCGGGCGGACGGTACTATGCCGACGGCAGCGACGTCATTCATATCGTGCCCGACTCCAAAAATCTGCCGGCGGAGTTTGCTGAAACGCACTTTCCGATCATGATCGAAAAGCTGGCGCTGGCGACCGACTCAGGGGGCCCGGGCAAGCGACGTGGCGGCCTGGGCTACGAAAAAGATATACGGGTCTTACAGAATGTCGCATTCATCTCTACCGCGGATCGCTCTATTCTGAGCCCGTACGGCGTAGCGGGTGGCAAGGCCGCACTGCCGTATCGAGCGATCGTGAATCCCGGTACGCCGAACGAGCGCCACTTGCCGGGTTTGTGCGACGATTTTCCGCTCGAAGCGGGCGACTTGCTCCGACTGATGACTACCGGCGGCGGGGGATGGGGTGATCCGTTGGAGCGCGAAACTGACCTGGTGCTACTGGATGTAATCCAGGGCAAGGTCTCTCGCAGCAGCGCCCGCGATGATTATGGAGTGGTACTGCTGGGTGACGGAGACGCCACGTCGGTCGATGAGTCCGCCACCATCATGCTGCGTGAGGAGCTGGCAGTCGAGCGCCCGCCACTCGAACTGATCGACCGTGGACCCGGCTACGAGCGCTTGGCTCATGGTCACATCACGTGAGGCGGAGCCGACAGGGCGTCTTGCCGAATTCGGCCGGAACACGTGTGCCGACAACAAGACGAGGTCCAAAGAGACGGCGCTTTCGCGCCGCAACGAGGTGATGTCATCGACGAGACCATAAACGGCGACAGCGACGAACTCGGTCTGCTCGGAGCGTACGGAGTACTGGTAGTACCTGCTCCCTCTCATCGTGGCGGAGGATGGTTTGTCACCCTTTCGGTCTGGCACGAAGATGAAGCGCAGTACGTGGCCGGCACGGACGGCCCGATCTTCGACAGTCGAGACGAGGCGTTCCAGGAAGCCGGCAGGATCATGGACTGGCTCGCAACTCGCTCCGATGACGAGAACTTGCTCGAGGTCTGGGCACAGATGCAACAACTGAGCACCGAGCAGGAGATGTGGCCGGACGGGCGACCGGGTCGACTCCACTACCAGTGGTAGGGCCAAGTTCGTCGCGTGACTGCGCAACCCCCGTCATGGCGATTTCACGGATGAGGCCTTGACCCGTTCTCGCTCTCCCTTGGATGGTGTTGATCCAGAATCAAGACAGGTAAGGTACGCCCAGTAGCGTCATGCCTTGTGCGCGGCTCGACCGCATCCCGTCCAATGCGGCATCTTTTTGACATGCAGATTCTAAGGGTGCCGGTACCCGCGCCGGGACGAACCTGCGGTTGGGGACGCCGCTGCGAGGCCGCCCACAAGGGGCGGCGCTACATACGGGTTCGGGGTTGGAGGGCTATTGCGGAGGGCAAGCGTCTCGACCAGAGCACCTGAGATGCCTTCTCGCACCTACAATGTGCCCATGAGGTACACGGCCGCGGCGGTTCAATTCGAACCGAGTCTGGCGCGCCCTGATCTCAATGTGCCTCGGCTGTTGGCTCTGGCCGAGGAAGCCGCGGCCCGCGGTGCTCGCCTGGTCGTCCTCCCCGAAATGGCAAACATCGGATACTGTTTCGACAGTCGAGCCGAAGTGTCGCCCTTTGTCCAACCGGTGCCCGGTCCGTTCACGCGGCAGCTCGAAGCGATTGCTTCCCGGCAAGGGTGCGTCATCGTCGCCGGGATGGGCGAGGTCGATGAGGAATCGGATCTGTATTACAACACGGCGGTCGTGGTTGGGCCGCATGGTTACCTGGGAAAGTACCGCAAAACACACTTCTTTTCGGCCGACGCTAAATGGGCAGTGGAAGGAGACCTGGGTCTTCCGGTCTGGGATACGCCGGTGGGTCGCCTGGGCGTGGAAGTGTGCATGGACTCCACCTATCCGGAAACGGGACGACTGCTGGCCCTCCAGGGCGCGGAGGTCATCTGCTTCCCGACCAACTGGGTCGGCAGTATCACGCCCGATCATCGCTGGATTAGCCAGGCGTTTGAAAACGGCGTGTACTGGGTGGCGGCGAATCGATGCGGAAACGAGCGCGGTCTCGAGTTTCTCGGAGGATCCTGCATCATTTCACCGGACGGCCACGTACAGACGATTGCCCGGTCGCGTGACGAGATTATATGCGGCGAGATCGATCTCGAGGTTGCCGACGCGCGCCGCTTCGATACAGCCCGTCCGGAACACAAGTTAGCTGATCGGCGCCCTGAGTTGTATCGAGAGATGTTGCAGACTCCGTATACCTGGAGTCCGGCGTACTACCACTCACTTTATGGGTCAACCGGATTGCCTGAGCCACGCACGTCCCGCATTGCCGTGGTGCAGTGGCCGCGATCCGCGCCGGATGTGCCGACAAGCGTCGCCGTGCTGAGCGGCCTCCTAACGGCGGGGGCGGTTGACCTCGTGGTGCTGCCGGAGTTGCTCTTTTCATCCCACACGCCATACGAAGTGGGCGACGAGGCCGGACTGCAGGACAGCGAGCCACTGCACACGCTGGCCGCCGAGTGCGACTGCCTGGTCGCCGGTACGGTGATCGAACATGACGGAGATCGGCTCTATCATACAGCCGTGCTGCTGGACCGAGATCGCGTTCTTGGGGCGCAGCGCAAACGCCATCTCATGGCGCAAGACTCCCCATGGGCCACGGCAGCCACCGAACCATTCCGAACCGTCGACACGCCGATCGGCCGGATCGGTCTCGTTGCGGGTTACGATGCAAGTTTTTTCGAGACACTGCGGGTGCTCGCCAATCAGGGAGCAGATCTGGTGTGTGTGCCCGCAAACCTGCCGTGGCCGCTCAGCCACCGTGTTGGCGACTCCGACGACTTCTGGATGTTCTGGAAGTCCAAGGCGTGGGAGAGCTGCATCGCGCTGGCCGTCGCAAACTACGCGGAGCCGAACTGCTCCGCAGGCAGCGGGATCTGGGTACCGGACGTGCGAGAGGATCGGAGTCTGGAAGCAGTGACGCAATCGGACAACGGCGAGGTGGCAGCGCTAAGTGTGGATACCCACTCTCGCTACTTGCGGGAGAAGCGAGGATTGGGCTGGCGTCGGAATCACTGGTACAAACCCCTGGTCTTGTAGGGTCCAAAGCGTCACCAGACGGCCACTTCTGCACCGGTTACGCTTCCTGATGTCATTGCACAATCGACGCGGTATTTTCCGGTTGATGTGAAACTTCAGGGCGCCGGATGGATGTGGTACCGTGGACCACCACGAACTCCGACGCCTCCCCAAGGACCATTGATGCGCTCCATCCTCCCCGCGCTCTTACTTGGTTCAGCCATGGCTTTTTTCGGCACCCACCGGGCCGCTCGGGCCGATACGGGATCCTCATTTCCCACCGCGACGGCCACAGGGAATCCGCCTGCCGGCGCCTTTTCCCATCGTCCTCCTCGACCCGTCACTTCGACCAACCAAGCGCCTGCTGCCGCCGAACTATTGCTTCGCATGCGAGCCGCCATGGTGCAGCGTGGCAGCGTTCATGTCGATTTCTCGATGGTGTCAGCGCTTTATCCAACCGGGGAAGCGAGTACGCATTTGCAGGGCGACGTCTCGTGGAGGCTCAACCTCCTGCACGACCGTACGACTGTCTTGAGAACGGATGCAGGTCACGTCGCCAAGGTCCCGCTGCAGTCCATCGACCTTCGGCTGGTGCATGAACGGGCAGCCTCGCATAGTCTGGTCGGAGGCTGGCAGTGCGAGAATCTGGCCCACGTGCAGGTTATGTCGACCTTGCTGGGCCTGGAGGAATCGGTACTGTCCGAGCACGTTGTCGGTGCCGGAGTCGTGAACGGCACTGCAGTGTGGGTAATTCGAGCCACGGGCTACTCACCGGCCACGGGCAGCGGCAGCATCGCCAACATTGTGTACGACGTCTCGCAAACCGACGACACGCTCCAGCGCGTGCAGGTAACTGGCACGTCGTCCTTCAAAGGGCGAAGCCAGCAAATCGTGGCGTCGGAAGCATACACTCACTACGGCGAGCTCGTGAACGTGCAGCTTCCGGCGGCGTGCTCGGTGCGATAGTCGCGCCGACTGCAGCGCTATTTCCTGGATGTAGCCTCCGCCAGTGATTGGATGAACTCGGCACCTGCCTGGGCAGCATTCCCCGGCGCGCCGACCCGATCGATCAGAGCGCTGCCGACGATCACTCCGTCGGCGAACGCCGCTACCTCGTGCGCCGTGTCCGGATTCGCGATGCCGAATCCCACGGCCACCGGGACGTGGGTGAGCCGGCGAACGCGTTCGACCAGCGGTTGCGCCGTTAGGGCGACATTACGACGGGCCCCCGTCACGCCCGAAACGCTGATGCAGTAGATGAAACCGGTCGCCACTGCACAGGCTCGGCGCAGGCGTTCGGGAGTTGAGGTCGGCGCCACGAGTTGGATGACATGCAGCCCGCAATCATACGCAACCACACGGAGTTCACTTTGCTCCTCAAAGGGAAGATCGGGAATGATCAGTGCGCTCACCCCCGCTTCGGCTGAGGCGGCACAAAATTTGGCAACGCCGTACGCCAGTACTGGGTTATATGCGCCCATAAACAGCAACGGCTTTTGGGTATGCGCGTGAATGTCCCGGGCGTACTCGAGGCAGTCCGCAGGCGTGACGCCGGCCTCAAGGGCACGGTGTTGCGATTGTTGAATCGATGGCCCATCCAGCAGCGGATCGGAGAAAGGAATCCCGATCTCCAGCGCATCCGCACCCGCCTCTAGGATCGCAATGGCCAGATCGACATACTCGGTCGGACGAGGGAAACCGCCGGTTAAGTACGGCACCAGTGCTGCTCGATCGTCCCGCCGCGACCGCGCGAACGCTTCGTCGAGTGCATTACCGTGTGCGGTCATTGTCCCCGGTCCATAATTGCCTGCACCTGATTCACGTCTTTATCTCCACGACCAGAGAGGTTGACGAGAATGGAGCGGCCCTGGGCCGCGTCTTCTGCCAGGCGACACGCGTACGCAATGGCGTGGGCTGACTCCAGTGCGGGAATGATGCCTTCCGACCGCGACGTCTCCGCGAACGCATGCAACGCTTCAGCGTCGTCGATCGATACGTAGGTGGCGCGTCCACTCCGCTTGAGATGGCTGTGTTCGGGTCCGACTCCCGGATAATCGAGGCCGGCGCTCACGCTGTGAGTTCCGGCGATTTGACCGAACTCGTCTTGCAATACGTAGGTCTTCGCGCCATGCAGCACGCCCTCGACTCCATACACCAGGGACGCCGCGTTCTCGCCGACCGAAGCGCCTCGGCCGCCGGCTTCCACGCCGACCAACTGGACGGCACGATCCTCGACGAACGGGTGAAAGATGCCCATGGCATTGCTTCCGCCGCCCACGCAGGCCACGACGTAGCCGGGAAGGGAGCCGACCGTTTCCACCATCTGGCGTCGCGCCTCCTGGCCAATGATCGCCTGGAAATCGCGCACCATAGTGGGATAGGGGTGTGGTCCGACGACCGAGCCGATAAGATAATAGGACTCGTCTACATTCGCTACCCAGTCACGGAATGCCTCGTTGATCGCATCTTTCAGGGTAGCTGTGCCGCTCGTGACCGGGATGACCTCGGCGCCCATGAGTTTCATTCGAAATACGTTGAGTGCCTGACGCTCGATGTCGACCGCCCCCATGTACACCACGCAGTTCAGGCCCAGCACGGCGCAGACGGTTGCCGTAGCAACACCGTGCTGCCCGGCACCGGTTTCCGCGATGATGCGCCGTTTGCCCATACGTGCCGCCATCAGACCCTGTCCGAGGGCGGCGTTGATTTTGTGAGCGCCGGTATGAGCCAAATCTTCGCGTTTGAGATAGATGTCCGCTCCATAGCGGGCACTGAGATTGCGCGCGTGGTAGAGAGGCGTGGGGCGTCCGACATAGGTGGCCTGCAATGCGCTCAGTTCCTCACGATATGCCTGGTCCTGCTTGCACTCCTCGTAGGCCTGCTCCACCTGAGTGAGCGCGGCCATAAGCGTTTCAGGGGCGTACTGACCGCCGAACTCCCCGAATCGGCCTGGACGTTCGAAGGCCGCAGTTGTTTGGGATTCGGCCTGAGATGGACTCACGGTTCACAGCACCTTTCGTACGAGATTGCCAGGATGCTCAATCTCCAACCCAGCGTCGGTCTGCTTCGAGGCTTGGAAACGGAGCGATGCGTTACTGCAAAAGTTCAGGCGTGAATGTTCGCGAGGACAGCAGCGCCAACCATCCCGGAAAAATCTCCCTGGCCGGATTTCACGATCTCAACGCTCTGGCGTGGCA
>DAINCT010000167.1:0-4832 GCA_036732245.1 Chloroflexota bacterium
TATGGGCGCGATCGGCGCTGACGCCTTTGGCGCGTTTCTCCGTGACACGCTGGTCGAGCACGGCGTGAACGACGAAGCCCTGGTGTCGGTGCCGCAACGCACAACTTTGGCCCTGGTTGCAAAGAATACCGGCGGCATCCCGGACTTCGTTTTCTATCGCGGCGCCGACGCCGCGTTTCGACCGGAGGACGTGTCGGAAGACCTGGTCGGCCGCTCTCGCTTCCTGTGTGCAGGCTTGACGTCCATGACGGTCGAGCCTGCTCGCTCTGCCGTGTATGCCGCGGTGGAGATAGCTCAGCGTCATGGCGCTTTGATCTGCATCGATCCCAATCTGCGCCCTTCGAGTTGGCCCACCCTGGGCGATGCCCTCGATACAGCGGCTCCTCTGCTGGCAGCGGCGAATATCCTGAAGATCAACGACGAGGAGGCTCGCTTGTTTAGTGGCCTCCCGGACCTTGATGAAGCAGTTGAGACCCTCGATGTGCCGCGCCGTCTTTTAGTCGTCACTCTGGGCGCGGAGGGCTGCCTGTGGCGTTGGCAGGGCGAGGGAGGCCGCATAGCAGCCCCTCGGGTCGAGGTGCAGGACAGCACGGGTGCGGGGGACGCGTTTCTGGGTGCTTTACTGTCCGAGCTGTCGGCCGGAGGGTTCGAGCGAGAGAATTTCTCGTCGCTCACGTCCAACCAGCTCAAATCCGCGCTGACTTTTGCCTGCGCCGCCGGCGCCATCTCCTGTACACGGGTCGGCGCGATGGCCTCGCTCCCGACGCGAGCCGAGGTTGAACAACTGCTGGCGAGCAACAACGATACTACGCATACTCTGCCCGGGCCGCTCTTTGCCGCTCGTCATCCCGATGAATAAGGTCTGGATTGTTTCCGCGACCCACCGAGAGAAAGTACGAGAACAACTGGAGCGGCACCACGGTCGCGATCGGGCTGATTACCTCTGGTACATCGGGCATGACAAAGCGATGTGCTTCGGAAAACACGTCCGCATTGTCACTGCCACAGAACACGACCGGGTGGACCTCGAGTCGATACAGCGCCCGGCATAACTCCGCGGCTCGATCGGTCGAGGCGCCGTGCGGGGCGACTACCATCACCAAAGTGTCGCGGGTGACCGCGCCCAGGGCGCCATGAAGTGTCTGCTCCAGTTCGAACGCCAGTGGCTGGACGTAACAGGTCTCCAGCAGCTTGAGTTGTGCCTCCCTGGCGGTGAAGGCGTTCGGCCCGCCGCCGACCAGCACGATCGATGGCACAATTCCGCTCCGCTCCGCCACGACCAGGTTCGCGGCCAGGCGATGAGTCATTTCTTCCAGCTCCAGCACTTCCGTCACGACCGCCGGCAGGGGCGAGAGATCCAGCTGCTCCTCCGGCGCCGCCAGGTTGTTGGCGAGTGCTGCCAGGCTGGTAAGCGCTGCCGTATAGCTTGCGGTATGTGCCCAGGAATGCTCTTCGTCAAACCCGGTCACCAGCACGTGCTGCGCCACTCGAGCCGCTTCGCTCTCCGGGAAGCCGGTGATCAGAATGGTCTCAACTGCGGACCGCCGCGCCCTTTCCAGCGCCCGAACTGTCATATGAGACGTGCCGGAATGGCTCACCGCTATCACCACATCGTCCGGTCGAAGCCCGGGAAGATAAGCGACCATCTCGAACGACTGCACAGCTTGCGCCTCGATCTTGCCGCGAGAGAAAGTGCGGAAGAACCAGGCGCCGACTTCGGCGGCGTGCAACGACGTACCCGAACCGATGAGGAACACGCGTCGCGCTCCTGCCAGCAGACGAGATGGTTCCGCTCCGAACTCCTGTACACGGCGCAACGACTGCTCGATCGATTGCGGTTGCCCTTTGATTTCGTCGTACATGAAGTACGGATGCTCGTCTCGCACCACATCCGGGGTCGTATACATATGCCTCTCCTCACTTGGGTCGCGGTCGCAACTGTTGTGCGCCACCGCGTGGTCCTACAATAGTTAAAATTCGGACGGAGAGGGAGACGGCGTTGAAACCCCCACCGTTTGCGTATACGGATCCCGAATCGTTGCCCGAGGCTCTGGAGACCCTGGGACAGTATGGCGATGAAGCCAAGCTCCTGGCCGGCGGTCAGAGCCTGGTGCCGCTGCTGAATATGCGACTGGCTCAACCCGAGATCCTGATCGATCTCAATCGGATCGATGCCCTGTCATACATCCGGCCCACATCGCGGGACGGGGTCGCCGGCATCGCACTGGGAGCGATGACGCGTCAAAACACGGTCGAAAGCTCCTCCGACATCCGATCAAGCCTGCCATTGCTGGCAGAAGGTCTGGGATGGGTAGGCCACCAGCAGATCCGCAATCGTGGCACGGTGGGCGGCAGCATCGCGCATGCCGATCCGGCAGCCGAGCTTCCTCTGCTCTTTCAGGTGCTTGGTGGCGTGGCGACGGCACAGAGCGTGACCCGCACACGGACCATCGCAGCCTCGGATTTTTTCGTCTACACCTTCACCCCGGCGCTCGAACCCGGTGAGATTCTGACGGAAGTCTGGTTTCCTGTTCGCGCCTCGCGCACCGGTCACGCCTTCCTGGAGGTTGCTCGCCGTCACGGCGACTTCGCGTTGGTGGCGGTGACAGCGGTTATCACGCTCGGTCAGGACGAAACCATCGTCGAGGCGCGTATCGCCCTCGGAGGCGCGGCACCGGTGCCAATTCGAGCGACGCGCGCCGAGCAATCCCTACAGGGCCAGCACCCCTCACCAGAACTATTTCGGACGGCGGGAACACTCGCCTCCACTGACTCCAGTCCCACGGGCGACATCCACGCCGACGCCGACTATCGGCGCGAAGTGGCCGGGACTCTGACGGCTCGCGCGCTCACGATCGCCTTCGCGCGATCGTCCAGGGCCGACGCATGATCGCAACCGAGCGAAGTGTGTCCGTGACAGTGAACGGAGCGACCTACGCGCGGACGGTACCGGTCCGTCTTCTGTTGTCGGACTTCATCCGGAACGAACTGGGGCTTACCGGCACCCATCTGGGTTGCGAGCACGGCGTGTGCGGGTGCTGCACCGTCCTTTTGGATGGACAAGCTGTCCGCTCGTGCCTCATGTTTGCGGTACAGGTCAACGGGCACGAGCTCACCACGGTTGAAGGCCTCGCGCCGGCGCCCGGTCAACTCCATCCCCTGCAAGAGGCCTTCAGACAGGAGCACGCGCTGCAGTGTGGTTACTGCACGCCCGGCTTCTTGACCACGCTTATTCCTTTTCTGGAAGCCAATCGCGATCCCTCGGAACTCGAGATTCGCCAGGCCCTGTCGGGTAATCTGTGCCGGTGCACCGGATACCAGAACATCGTCAAAGCGGTGCAACGCGCCGCCCAGGAGATGCGCGCGCTGGAACCCGGCACATGACAACTCGATGGTTTGGCGAGCCCGTAAAACGTAATGAGGATCCACGCTTCCTGACCGGTCAAGGAACCTACGTCGACGACATCAACCCTCCAGGTACGCTGCAAGCTGCCGTCCTGCGGAGCCCGATCGCGCATGCGCTGATCACCAGAATCGACGTGAGCGCGGCGCGAGAGCTGGAAGGAGTGGTCGCGGCCTGGACCTGGGAAGATCTGGGCGACGTATTTCGGCCTTCGCCCATGAGCGTGCCGCACGAGGCCCTGACTCACCCCAAAACCCAATATCCGCTGGCTCGCGACAACGTGAACTATGTCGGCGAACCAATCGCCTTCGTGGTCGCACTCGATCGATATATCGCGGAAGACGCCTGCGATCTGATAGAGGTCGATTATGAACCTTTACCGGCGGTAGTCGACCTGGAAGCAGCTGTGGTAGCAGGTACCGCGTTGGTGCACGACGACGTGCCGGGCAATGTCGCGGCCACCCTGGTGCAGCGGGTGGGTGACCCGGACCATGCGTTCACCGTGGCCGATCACGTATTTACCGAACGACTCTCACTGGAACGGGGCGCGGGACAGCCCATGGAAACGCGGGCAGTGCTGGCTCAATGGGACGACCTGGAGCACGTGCTCACCGTGTGGGATACCACGCAGGCACCGCTATCGATCCGCAACGGATTGGCGGTGTTGCTCGGACTACCGGAAAACGGAGTACGCGTGGTCGCGCCTGACGTCGGCGGGGGATTCGGTACCAAGATCATGATGTTTTACGCCGAGGAAGTCCTCGTGCCGCTAGCCGCCTTCAAACTGCGTCGACCGGTGAAGTGGGTGGAGGACAGGCGCGAGCACCTGATTGCGTCAAATCACGAGCGTGGTCAACTCCACGAGGCCGCGATTGCCCTGCGCGCGGACGGCACCATTCTGGGGGTGCGCGACACTTTTCTGCATGACACCGGCGCCTACACACCGTACGGCATCGTTGTGCCAATCGTCACCTCGACCCAACTGCCGGGACCGTATCGCATTCCCAACTATTTCTCGGAATCGCGCACCGTGTACACGAATAAAGTCCCGGTTTCGCCGTATCGAGGCGCCGGCCGGCCGCACGGCGTCTTCGTAATGGAACGGCTGATCGACCTGGCCGCGCGCGAGATGGGGATGGATCGAGCTGAGATCCGTTTCAAGAATTTCATCGCACCCGACGAGTTTCCATACGATGTCGGTTTGACGTTCCAGGATGGCGCTCCCACTCGTTACGACAGCGGCAATTACGAGGCGGGACTGTCTAAAGTGCTGTCGCACATCGACTACCAGGGATTCCCCACGTATCAAGCACGCATGCGGAGTGAAGGTCGCTTCATCGGCCTCGGCATGGCGTCGTACGTGGAAGGAACCGGCATCGGACCGTACGAAGGCGCGACAGTGCGGGTCGAGCCCAGCGGCAAAGTGATG
>DAINCT010000167.1:4842-7689 GCA_036732245.1 Chloroflexota bacterium
GTACGAAGGCGCGCACGTGCGCGTGGATGGCACGGCTCAAAAGGTAGTCGTGGCGACCGCCGTCGGCACCCAAGGACAGGGGCACGAAACCAGCTTCGCTCAAATCGTGGCGGACGAGTTGGGTATCCGACCCGATCAGGTCGAGATCACGACCGGCGACTCGCGCTCCATGAATTGGGGCTCGGGCACCTATGCCAGCCGGTCGGCAGTCGTAACCGGGAATGCGGTCGGCGTGTCCGCTCGGGCCGTACGAGTCAAGGCAGCCACCATTGCGGCGGAGTTATTCGAGGCGAATCCGGCCGACATCGAGTTCGAAAACGAGCGTGTCTTTGTCACCGGCTCGCCCGAGTACGGCCTGCCGCTCTGGGACGTGGCGATCGTAGCCAATCCCATCCGCTATGCCTACGGAAGTCAAGCCGCGAAAGCCATCGCCATGCGCAAACAACGCCCCGGACCGTTATTGCCCGACGGCGAAGATCCGGGTCTGGAAGCGCGCAAGTACTTCAGTCCCGCTCAGGCGACCTTTGCCAGCGGCAACCATGCCGCCATCGTGGAGGTCGATCCTGAAACCGGAATCGTCACTATCCTGAAGTACGTTGCCGTCCACGACTGCGGTCGCGTCATTAATCCCATGATCGTGGAGGGGCAGGTCCATGGCGGTGTTGCCCAGGGCATCGGGGGCTCGTTCTACGAGCGAATGGTGTACACGCCCGAAGGGCAGCCACTGTCGACCACGTTTATGGATTACCTGATTCCAACCGCGATGGAAGTCCCGTCTATCGCGGTGGATCATATTGAAACCCCATCGCCCTTGAATCCACTGGGTATCAAAGGCGCGGGTGAAGCGGGCGTGAT
Organism: Chloroflexota bacterium; assembly: GCA_036732245.1. GTDB lineage: Bacteria > Chloroflexota > UBA5177 > UBA5177 > UBA5177 > JANWJD01. The sequence continues at coordinate 5,698 of DAINCT010000167.1, forward strand.
CCCAGTCCCCGCCCTGATGGCGCAGGCCCTCGAAGATGCGTTGAGCCCCTGGAACGTGCGCGTGACGGAACTTCCGCTCAATCCCGGACAGATCAGAGCGCTGGTCCGCAACAGCCCGCGCCGCGAGAACGTCAGCGCGTGATCGGCACGGGGGGATATCGGATCGGAATCGATACTGGTGGCACGTTTACCGACGTGGTGGCGATAGACGAGGCCGGTCACGTGCGCACAACCAAGACTCCCAGCACACCTGACGACCCCTCCCGCGCCCTGCTGCAGGGAATTCGCAAGATTCTGGCAGAGGCCGACGGAGATGGCAGCGGAGCGGCACGTGCGACCGGTATCTATCACGGAACGACCGTCGCGACCAACGCGTTACTGGAAGAGCGGTTCACGTCGCTGGGACTGATCACCACCAAAGGATTCCGGCATGTACTGGAAATCGCGCGACAAAGCGTGCCTTCCGGATATGGCAATTCCTACTTCTGGGTGAAGCCCGAGCGGATTGTGCCTCTGGATTACGTCAAAGAAGTCACCGAACGCTTGAACTTTCGGGGCGAGGTCGTGACCGAGTTCGACGAAAACGAAGCTCGGCTGGCGGCGCGCTGGTTCCGCGATCACGGTATCCAATCGATCGCGGTCAGCTTCATTCACTCGTACACGAACCCCACACACGAACGGCGCATGGCAGACGTCTTACGCCAGGAATACCCGGAAGCATCGGTGTCGCTCTCATCCGACGTCCTACCCGAGTACCGCGAATACGAGCGCACGGTTACCACTGTGGTCGACGCCTTCGTCAAACCGTCAGTTCGCGCCTATGTCGACCGGGCGCGCGAGCAGGTCAGTACCTTGCGAAACGGCACTTTGCACTTGCCATTTCTCATCATGCAGTCGAATGGAGGCGTCTTGAGCGCCGAGGCAGTCGCTCGCCAGCCGATTACCACCCTACTGTCGGGACCGGCGGCAGGGGCACTCGGCGCTTCCTGGTTGGCCGACCTGGCCGGCTTCCCGAACGTCCTCACGGTAGATGCCGGCGGCACCTCAACCGATATATGCGTGGTGGAACGAGGCACACCCCACATCACGACCGAAGGGAAGGTAGGGCGATTCCCGGTGAAGGTGCCGATGATCGACATCATCACTATCGGAACCGGGGGCGGATCGATCGCATGGATCGACGGGTCAGGCGGCTTGCGAGTAGGCCCCAAGAGTGCGGGGGCTTCTCCTGGCCCCATGTGCTATTGCAACGGCGGAGACCAGCCGACTATGACCGATGCCAACGTGTTGTTGGGACGCCTTCCACCACGACTTCTGGGAGGTGAGGTGCCCCTGGATGTGGAACGAGCACGCTTCGGCCTCGAGCGACTCGGAGTGCAACTCGGGTTGGACGCGGAGACGCTCGCCGCCGGTGTCCTGGAAATTGCCGATTGGAACCAGGTGAACACAATCCGCCAGGTCACGGTGAAGAAAGGACTGGATCCACGGGACTACGCGATGGTTCCATTTGGCGGATCCGGTCCGCTGCAGGCGTCACGGGTGGCCGAACTGCTCGGCCTGGGCACGACACTCATCCCTCCGCACCCCGGAAATGTGTCGGCGTTTGGGCTGCTCGCGGTCGATCTCAAGTCGGACTACGTTTCTACCGTCGTGCAACGCGAGGATCGTTTCGATCGGGCGGTACTGGAGGCGGCGTACGGACGGCTGGAGGCACTGGCCGACCAAGCACTGGAAGATCAAGGTGTCCCGACCGAGAGACGTCGTTTTTTGCGCTCCGCCGACCTCCGATACTTCGGACAAGGGTACGAGACCCGGGTGGATTTGCCGGTCGACACGCTATCGGACCACACACTCGGGGCGCTGGTGGATCGATTTCACAGTGCCCATCAGCAGCTCTACGGGTATACGTACCGAGGGACGCAAATGGTCGAGTTGGTAAATGTACGCGTCACGAGCATCGGGACGATTGACCGACCTCCGGTAGCGGAATCA
>DAINCT010000168.1:0-1285 GCA_036732245.1 Chloroflexota bacterium
CAACTCGACCGCCGGCAGCATCGTGCCCACGATTCCCGCCAGGCGTTGTGGTACTCCGAAATTGGATACAGCATCACGGGAGCCGACGAGATCGAACAGCTTTGCTGCGCCGGAAACGGCGAAAAGCGCGGCGAGTATGAGTCGCGCGATCAGCGTCATAGCAGCCATCAGCTCAGTCCCCTTCCCGCCGCCAGCTCTGTCCTTGTTTCAAGGGGTAAGAGTCGTTGACCGCGCATACTACGCATCGCATGATAAAAGACATTAACGGGGGGAAGGATGAGCGATGTCGACCGTATGGGGTGTTGTCCTGGTCGCAGCCTGGGTCATCGCGGTATCGGCTGCCTGGGCGGCATACCGACTGCTCATCCGAAATGGCCGGCTTTTGCTCGAGCTGCGGGAGCTGCATCGGCCGCCACGATCTCCCGTTCTTGCCGGCCCGACAGGGTTGCCGGCCGGCTGTGTCCTGCACGACTTCGACCTCCCCGATCTCAATGAGAACCGGGTCACGCTCTCACAGTGGCAGGGCACGAGGGTTCTCCTGATCTACCTCGATCCCGCTTGCCCCTTCTCGCTTGCCATGCTTCCGGACCTGGCAACCCAGCTTCACAGCACCCCGCCGGAGGGATTTGTGCCAATCGTCGTGACGACCGGCGACCTACACCGGAACCGCCGGCTCTTCGCGCACCACGGGATCGACTGTCCAGTGCTGGTGCAAGAGGACATGGAACTTGCCGACCTGCACGCCGTCGCCGCCACGCCACTGGCCTATCTGGCCGATGAGCAAGCGATGACGGTCGGGCGTCCCCTGTTTGGAGCGGAGGCCATCCTGAACGTGTTTGCACCCCCCGCGGAGGTCACAGGCCGCGAGATCGAGAGCAATCAATTCACACGGCGAGTGGTTCGGTCGCGCGGAGAGAGCCTCGTGGAGTACAGCGGACTTCCGGTCGGCACACCGGCTCCAGATTTCCTGCTTCCCGGGTTGGATGGCAACCTCCTCTCACTTCGTGCGCGACGTGGACAGCGTGTCCTACTCCTCTTCCTGGACCCCGACTGCCTGCCGTGCCGGCACCTGTTGTCGGATCTTGCACGAAACGCGCGTGAGGACCCAGCTCATCAGACGGTGATCGTGAGCCGCGGATCGCTCGAGGCGAACCGCGAGTTCGTAGCCGAGTGCGGGATCACCACTCCCATCGGTATCCAGCGCTACTGGGATACCTCGCGTGCCTACCAGCTTATGGCGACCCCTGCCGCCTACCTCGTCGACGAGGGCGGCTCTATCACACGC
>DAINCT010000168.1:1295-7682 GCA_036732245.1 Chloroflexota bacterium
AGGTAGTGGCAGTATAAATCTCGCGTTTTCGATCTCGACGATGATTCACCCCAGAGGAGCTACCACCCATGAGCAAACGACTGGATGATCTCTCTCGCAATCTCGCCAGCGGCATGTCTCGACGGCGCGCCCTGCAGATCTTCGCCGGTGGCCTGGCCGCAGCCGCCTTCGGCCGTTCCGTGATCAATGTAGACGCGGCAGGGCAAGGCAAAGTCGTATCCGACTTCTGCAAGACGATCTGCACTCCCTACTTCACAGGCCAGGGAAACCGCGGACTGAACGGCAACTACTTCTTCGGCAACTATACCGCTTACTACGGTAACAGCAGCTTCGACGGCAATTACTTCGCCAACTACACTCCGTACGATGAGTGCATGGCTGAATGTCACCCCTGCGATGCCGGCATCTTCAACCCGTGCTACCCATCAGACATCTGCGTCCAGGCGGAGAATCCGAGCGGCTTTCCGCCCAACCAGCCAGCTACCTACTGCCTCCCCAGCTAGTCAACTCCGTGCGTCCATCGAGTCCCCACGTCTCCGTCGTTCTGACGACCCGAGACCGTCCTCGCCTGCTCTCCATCGCTCTGGCCTGCTATGCGCACCAGACGTACGGCGAGCGTGAGCTGCTCGTCGTGGACGATGGAGATCGCTTCCCGGTTGATCGCGCTGCGGTTGAGGCGGTTGGTGGCCGCCTCATCCGCGTCCCGCCGGGCACCCCGCTCGGGACCAAGCTAAACATCGGGGCGCGTGCCGCCCGGGGTCCGCTGTGTCAGAAGATGGACGACGACGACTGGTACGCGCCGCGCTTTGTCGAGACCATGGTCGCCGCCGTGGCTGCTGACCGGGATCAGGTGTCTCGTCCTACAATCAGCTTCCTGACCCCGTTTCTCTTTTTTCACCTCGCGCAGTGGGAAGTACGGCGTTCCGTCGACAGGAACTTTCCCGGTGCCACGCTCATGTTCGCGCGGGAGGACTGGGACGAGCACCCCTTCAGGCCGTTGCCGCGAGACGAAGATGTCTGGTTCTTCAGCGACCAGACCCGCTACGGGGTAGCGCCGCTACCGGTAGATGCACCGGAGACGTTCCTCGCCGTTCGCCACGGCAAACCCGGGTCGGATCGGGGACACACCTGGACCCACCAGGGAGACGGGCGCAGTCTCGAGGAGTACATTCGAGAACGTCCCCTACACGAAGTGGGATTAGACGACTTGCTCCCTGACTGGGCGTTGGCGGCTTACGCCGATCTGCGAAGTGATCTACTCCAGCCCCCTGTCCCCGCCGTACCTCGATAACCATCGTGCTCCCCTCGACTGTGCCATCGCCGCCTCTGGCCGACCGCCTGACAAAGACCATTCCTTCCTCCGACAGGTCTCTGCCAACTCTCTTCCATCTGGGGCGTACGCGATGACACGGCGCTTGCCATTCGGTAGGAAGCAGGCGGACTCGCAGGAATACCCAAAGGTGCTCATCCTGACTCCCATCAAGGATGCCGCGGACTGCCTCGAGGACTACTGCACGCGTCTCTCCCGTCTGACCTACCCGCACTCGTTCATCTCGCTGGGGTTTCTAGAAAGTGACAGCGTGGATGGGACGTACGAGGCACTTCGCCTGCAGGTATCCTCCCTCAAACAGCGGTTCCGTCGCGTGGGGCTATGGAAGCGTGACTTCGGCTATCGAGTTCAGGCCGGCATCCATCGCGGCGCCGAACCGGTCCAGCTCGAACGGCGCACCGTGCTGGCGAAGAGCCGCAACCATCTGCTGTTCCACGCGCTGGATGACGAGGAATGGGTTCTCTGGCTGGATGTCGACGTTATCGCGTATCCGTCGGACCTCATCGAGCGACTGCTCGCCACCGGTAAGGATATTGTGCAACCCCATTGCGTGCTGCAATCTCGCGGCCCAACCTTCGATCACAACGGCTGGCGAGACCAGGGCCGATATCATCTGGACGACTTGCGGGCGGAAGGCGATCTCGTGGAACTCGACGCGGTGGGCGGTACAGTCCTTTTAGTACGGGCCGATCTGCATCGTGATGGGCTGATTTTCCCCTCGTTTCCGTACGGTCGGGCCAACCCACGCATACGTGGGGAGCGCGGCGAGCTGGAAACGGAAGGACTTGGCATCATGGCGCACGACATGGGTCATCAGTGCTGGGGCATGCCGCACGTCGAAGTCATCCATCGTCCGTACTAGCGGTGCAGCCTCTCATGCCCGACGACCTGCTCTACATCAGCCCGGTTATCCCCGACGTGACAGGTAACGGCCTGGCCATGCGTGCCGGGGTGGTCCTCGAGGCGCTATCGGCGCACTGTCGTGTCTCGCTCGTTGTTGTCCCGCTCTACGCCCCGTACGGCGTGCCGATCCCTGATGCCATCGGGGCGCTCTGCCTCCGCAGCGCCGTCCTGCCCTCGCCGCTCCACGCACCGCCGGAAATCACTACCTCCCTCTGGACCGTCATCCGGCAGCTTTTCAGTGTTCGGCGAGGTGCTCCCAGACATGATCTGCCGTTTGTCGACCTCGACTTCTCGGTCGTTCACGTCTTCCGACTTGCTGCTCTGCCGTATGCGCGTCCCTATCGAGCGCAATTGCAGAGGGCACGCCTCCATCTCGATCTGGACGATCTCGAGTCCATCACGCAGCGGCGACTGGCAGATCTCTACCGATCCAATGGGCTGGAGGAACGGGCCCGCAGAGAGGAGTGGGCAGCCGAGCGAGACCGCGTGGCAGAGGACACGGCGTTTGCTGAAGTCGATCGTGTGTACGTCTGTTCGGAGACGGATGCCGCGGCACTTCGCACCAGGACCACAACCGAGATTGTCGTGCTGCCCAACGCCGTCCGACCGGCCCCCGCGATCGAGCGGCCTTCCTCCGACCACCCCTTCAATCTTCTCTTTGTCGGAAATATGGGCTACTACCCCAACGAGGACGCGGTTCGTTACCTCTGCCATGAGATCCTGCCCGCACTGCGCGGCTGCGCTCCGCGCGCGTTCACGCTGACCATCGTTGGAACTGGACCAGAAGAGATGCTCGCGCCGCTCCGATCGATTCCCGAGGTCCGGGTGGCAGGCGCGGTACCGGACGTTACGCCGTACTATAAGGACGCCGACGCGGTTGTCGTGCCGTTGCGGGCGGGTGGTGGCACGCGGATCAAAGTCCTCGAGGCTTTCAGCTTCAAGCGGCCGGTAATCAGTACCTCGATCGGCGTCGAGGGCCTCGCGGTCGAGGCTGGAAAAGATGTCCTGGTGGCCGACAGGCCGGACGAATTCGCGCGGCAGTGTGCATCCTTGATGGAAGACCGCAACTTGGGAGAAGTCTTGACCGCACACGCCGCTCGGTTGCTCAATCGGGCGTATACGCTCGACGTCGTGGCCGGAACCATCGGCGCGCTCTGCTCGCCTCCAGCTCCCCGAGAAGCGCCATCAGACGCTCGGCCGCCCGGTCCCAGGTGAGGTCGCGGCGGATGCGCCCGGCGGCAGATGCCGCGGTCAGGTCCGTGCCGTGAATCGCTGCCCGGATGGCATCGACTGCCGCATCTTCGTTCGGCTCCCACCACAGTGCCCCGTCAAAGAGCAGAGCTGTGGGGTCGTTTCTGGGCCAGGCAACGGCCACCGGTGCGCTGGGTATCAGCGTGGCCACGGATGGATCGAGATAGGAGACGTATGCGCTGTGATCGGGGGCGATGAGACGCAGGCCCATCGCGCCGGCTTCCACCATTGGCTGGTCCCAGCCCTCGCCGTGGGAGAGGCTGATGTAGTGAGTAGCAGCCGCGTAGAGGCGAGGCATGTCGGCGTCGGACAGCAGATCGGTCATGATGTGGACCGGGGCTGCCTCACGCAGGGTTTTTCCGACGTCGTGTTGGAGCGAATCGAGCTGTTTTCGAAAGTTCGTAGGCGAGTCGGGGCCATCCGGGCTGAGCTTGAGCACCAGAACCGCATCGTCGCTCCGTGCTGTCGCGCGCAGCCAGGCGCGTAGCAGGCCAGGCAGGTTCTTGCGTGGAATCGCCGACGCGACGTTGAGGAAGCGCACATGGAACGCATTGATTGCTTCCCCGCTCTCGAGGCGCAGCGGTAGGGCCTCCGCATCTCCTGAGAAGGCCTCGGAGTCAACGCCGAGCGGACAGAGACGGAGGCGGCGCTCCGACACGCCACTCCTGAGCCATGCCTGGCGTGAGGATTCGGTTGGAACAATGACTAGGTCGTGTTGACCGGCCAATTGCGCCCACAACGGAGGAATGCGGTCGGCTTCAAACATGGTGTAGTTGACGTTGAGTCTATCCGCCGCCGGCACCACCTGGTGTGGCATGACGAAGTGGAGCGTCGTCCTGGCGGGAACCGGACGATCGAGGGTCTCAAACCATGGGTCGCGTTGCGCGGGCGGGAGCTTGAGCGGGCTCCACTGCAGCAGGTCGACGAGCTGTATCGCGACACCCTGTCGGTGTAGGGCGCGGACAAAGGCGCGCACGTGACGATCGTAGCCGGTCGCGCCTCGAAATGACCCGTGAATTTCCAGTGCGGCTGGTCTCATTGGTCTCGGGCTCGTTACACGCTCGCTCATCAGGGCAACGGGTTGTGCTCCCACCATAGCTGTTCCGTCTCCGAACGAAGTTACACTAACACTTGATGCGCCTGTCCTCCATGAGCCATCGCCACGACCCTTCTCTGCCCAGTCAGCGAGTCAGTCGTGCTGAGCCGTGGTTACGAATATTGGTGATCGCGCTCATCACCGGGTGGTCCGGGGCAGCATGGCTCGCGTATCGGCTACTCCTTGCGCGTGGCCGGCTTCTTCTCGACACGCCGTGGGTCTCGAGTTCAACTCAGCATGGCACAGGCGCTTCCCACGAGAGCGAGGAGCGGACTCGCCGGGAGCTCGCATTCGCGGAATTTGGTCTCCGTCTCGGTCCGGAGCACGCATACTTCCTGCAAAGCCTGACCGAGGCTCGCCTCCTCAAGGAGGCGGGAGCACAATTCCGGCGTGACAAGAACGATCGTCTGCTCTGTGAAATAGGTGGTATCACCGTCTTCGTCCGCAGCGTTGAGGAGATGTGGATTCTCCATGAGATCTTCGTACAGGGGTTCTACGACGTACGAGTGAACGGTCCAGTGGTGGTTTGGGATATCGGCATGAACGTTGGTGTGGCAAGCCTGTACTTCGCCGCACGCGGCAACACGACAGTTGTGGGCTACGAGCCCATCGGCTCTACGTATGAAATGGCCCTGGAGAATATCGAATTAAACCCGGCGCTACGCAGTGCAATCACAACCGTCAATAGCGGGGTCGGAGGGTCCAATCGGACTGAGATGGTGGACTTCTGCGACGCGCTGAAGGGTAGCGTAGGATTGTTTGGCGCCGTAGGCGATCCGTGGCTGCGTCACACCGTACTCCACTTGGCCGCCGATGCGGCAATTCGGCTAGAAGCGCTCCGGCTGGAAGACGCTACCTCGGTCTTCACCTCAATCCGTGCTGCTCATCCCCATATTCCTGTGATCGCCAAGATCGACTGCGAGGGCGCCGAGTACGAGATCATTGAAGCGCTCCACCGGAGCGGAGACCTCTCCTCTCTTCATGCGATCATCCTCGAGTGGCACCGTGACGGCCCGGAACCGTTGCAGCAACATCTGAATGATGCCGGCTTCACGGTCTTTTCGCTGGATGCTAGGCGAGGGCAATGGGGGCATCTGTATGCCGTGCGCGAGCGAGCGGGATAGCGCTGACCGGCCCGGCTCAAGCCGTAGCGCCCCGCATTTCGGCGCGATGTTTAGCAGCTGAAGTCGAAAGTCAGGCTCTTTGGAATCTACGCCTGCGCTGTCATTCGTCCAGACGCACGATGTCTGCTTCGATTGGTCGTACCAACCGACGGTAGTCGGCCGAGGTCATGGCCACCGAGAAACGGCGGTCGCCGGCATTGAAGACGATCCTTTCCTGCTCGAAGAGACTTCGATCGGCGACCACGTCAAGCCCGAAAAGGTTGCCAAAGGGAGGAATGGCGCCCACCTCGACCCCTCGCGCCACCTCAGCTACTTCATCTTCCGAGGCAAAACGCATGCTCTTCGCGCCCAACGCCAGTTTCGCTCGCTTACTGTCAAGCTTTCGATCGGCCGGAAAGACGAGCATCACGAACGACCGTTCACCTCGTGCATCTTTACTCTGCACAATGATGGCCTTCGCACCCTGGTGAAGCGTGTAGCCGGGACGTGTCGCTGCAGCCTCTTCACTCGTTCGCACCGGACCGTGCTCGAATGTCTCGTACCAACTCTGTTCCTTCTCCAATAGCCCTCGAATTTCTTCCACCACCGGGTGATACATCTCCGATTCGCCGGCCGGTTGTCGGTACACGTCCGCACGGAAACGCGTGAACGTCTCCAGGAGCTGGTCCCCGAATGTGCCATAC
>DAINCT010000169.1:0-7676 GCA_036732245.1 Chloroflexota bacterium
TGCTACAAGCGCAGGCGATCCTGTCACCGTTCCTCTGGGCGCTGTTTACGGCGTATCTGTTGTCGCCCGTCGTGCGGTACCTCAACGTGCGGGGCGGATTACCCCGCCTCTGGTCGGTGATGCTGATTTATGCCAGCATCGCGCTCGCGCTCGTCGCTGGATCTAGATATCTCTATCCGCAGGTCGTATCGGACGGAACAGTCTTCCTGGAGGACATCCCGCGCCTTGAGGCTGCGCTGATCGGGCTAGTGGGGCCAAGCCCGATGGGCATCGATATCGCAAGCCTGGTAACCCAATTAACCCGCACGATAGGTGGGTATACCTCTGATACCAAGAGCGCCAGTCACCTGCTGGTAAATGCATTTGAGACGTTTGCCAAAGTTTTCCTGTTTCTCGTGTCGACGTTCTACCTGTTGATGGATGCATCTCGCATCCGGGTCGCCTGCACCGATATCTTGCCACCTGCGTATCGAGACGAGTTGATTGAGCTGGCCCGACGAATTCATTCGACCTGGTTACAGTACATGCGGGGCGAGCTTCTACTTTTTGTGCTCATGGCGACTGTGACCTCTATCGCTCTCACTCTTTTTGGAGTGCCGGGAGCGATCTTTCTGGGACTTCTGAGCGGTGCGCTCGAATTATTGCCGCTGGTCGGACCGCTGACCGCCGGTACCGTGGCCGTTGCCGTGGCGTACTTCAACGGCTCGAACCCCTGGGGGTGGAGTCAAATCGCATATGCAGGCGCTATCGCCGTACTCTACTTAGTCTTGCGAAACGCGGAAGACTACTTCGTGATTCCTCACGTGCTGGGCCGAGCGGTTCGGCTGCATCCGCTGGTGATCCTGTTTTCGGTTGCCGCAGGGGGAGTGATCGGAGGATTGTTTGGTTTGATTATCGCCGTCCCGATTGCAGCCAGCATTCGAGAGATCGCAACATATGTCTATGCCAAGCTTCTGGACCAACCGGTCCTGGATCCGACTGTAGTTACGGCGGACGTACCGGTAATTGAGCTTCGCCGGTCCGAGAATGGGAATCATGCAGCGCAAGATACTGAGCCTACTGGAACTCCAAAACCGCAGCGCGTCGATACAGGAGCATAACGGCACGCTGGTTTTGACCAACGGTTGTTTCGACTTGCTGCATGTCGGTCACACGCGCTACCTGCAATCAGCCCGTGAGCTCGGCACGGCCCTGGCAGTCGCCATCAACAGCGACGAGTCAGCGCGCCACATCAAGGGAGAGGGACGTCCCTTGAACTCCGAAGCTGACCGAGTTGAGATCGTGGCAGCGCTGGAGAGCGTTGACTATGTCGTGATGTTCGACGGAGCCACCGCCGTTGACGTGGTAGCAGCCGTACGTCCCGCCATCTACGTTAAAGGAGGCGACTACTCGTCCTCACCGGAGAACGTATCGTTTCCCCCGGAAGGTCATGTGGTGCGTGCCTACGGCGGACAGGTGATCGTTATTCCGTATGTGCCGGGACACTCGACCAGCACCCTTATCGAGGCGCTTTCGGGGCGTGCGCATACGCAGCAGTAGAACACGTACAATTCCCCCATGTGCGTGCTGCGCCTGGTTGTCCCCGCCCTGATCGTTTGCATGGTCCTGGCGGGCTGCGGAAAATCCGGAGCTCCACCACCGGTACGTACGGCCGGCACCGTGGCAATGGTGGGAAGCACTACGATTTCGCAACGCGCGGTTCAACAGTACGTGAATTACGCCTTGCATTTTTACTCGTGGGTCGATGCCTCGCAGCCTCGAGACGGTGCCACTTCTTGCTCCACACGATCGAGCACCGCGGCGTGCGTTACGTTGCGCAGGCAGGTGCTTCACCGGCTCCTGGAGGAGCAGGTCGTGGCAAAATATGCGGCCCATAACGGGATTGAGCTGTCGAAGTCGGATATCGCACGTGTCGAGCGCGAGTTGAAGCAGCTTCGGGCCCCTCAGGCCGGCACGGCCAAGCTGTTTACGAACGAAGGTATTTCCCCGGCATTTATGCGTACCGTACTGCAGAATCAACTCCTGGTGAAGCGTGTTGAGGCGGCAGTAGTGGGAAAGGCAGCCCTGACCGGCCCCAGCTTCCGCCTACGTAAGTACGTGTTCGGTGCGGACCGGCAGAGCTACCGGAGCGCTGTTGATCTCGCAACGGGCGGCGTAAATGATATCCCCGGTCACACGTCGATCACGCATTGGGTGGCGGCATACAGATTGCCTCCGCATGTGCGGTCGCTGGTCGATGTGGCGAGTAAGGGCGACTACGTAGGCCCCACGCTCGAGGGGACTTCATACGTGGTGTATCAGATACTTGGACGGGGCAATCACCGTTACGGACTACCCGCACGGCAGCAGATCATGGCTCGCACTTTCAAGGCCTGGCTGGGCCAGGCCCTAGCGAAACTGCAGCCGAAGTGCGTCCTGGGGAACGGTCAAACAGCACCGTGTGACGGCTTCAATCATTAAGACTGCATGAAGGAGATGTGAAGGAAACGTGAATATTGCGTTGACACTCTGACCATGTACTTGTATGATGAAGACGCTGAGGTCGAAGTATGTCCGCAACAATCCGCGCTGCGTAAGCGAAAGGGGGGATGAAGAGAGCCAAAAGGGGTTGGCTTTCCTCGTTAATCTGGCAGGAGTGAGGCCCCGCCAGGTGAAGGATCTCGAAAGTGAGACCTAACGCTACGCGCAGCGATAGTGTGCCGCCACAATTGTAATGCGGCGACCAGGCGACCCGAACGCAAAGCTAAGCGCAAGGAGTCCTGAATGAAGAGGCGTTTGTCCCTAGGATTAGCATTACCTGTCACCGTCGGTATGTTGGCGGTCGGCATGGCTATGCATTCCCCATCTCATACGTTTGGCGCTGCGAGCACGCCGCCGCCGCCACCGACGTTTATTCCCACGCCGATCGGCCCGCCGCCGCCGCCGCCGTTGCCGACTGCAACGAATACGGCTGTGCCGACCGCGACAAGTACGGCCGCACCCACGGCTACGGCTGCACCGACGGATACCACGGTTCCGGCGGCGCCGACCAACACGCCGAAGCCAAAGCCGACGAAGACGGCAATTCCGGCTCCGACCACGGCACCGGCTCAGCCGACCGCCGTGCCACCCGCCGCGAACCCGACTCCGGTTCCGGTCGCGACCATCCCACCGACCGGTGGTGGTGGAACGCAGTACATGTACAGCACGGCACGCGCCGGCCAGTTGGCCAAAACCAACTTCGCCCGGTCAGCAGCGGTGTCCGCATCCAGCCTGCCACAGACCGGTGGTGGATCGGGTAGCCCGATAACCCCGCTTGCTCCTCTCACGTTGCTCGCCGCAATCGCGATTGGCGCAGGTCGCTTCTTGCCTCGACTGCTCAAGCGGTAACCTGAGGTACATTGAGGCGCCCACCACGTGGTGGGCGCCTCTTTCTATTTACAGGAGCGCACCTCAATGGTCTTACGCGTGGGGGTCTTGACCGTGAGCGATAGGGTCTCGCGAGGAGCCATGGAGGACCTTGGGGGATCGAGCATTGCGGCCGCACTCGCCGGCCCCGAGTTCGAAATCGCGCGAACCGGAACTGTACCCGACGAGGTAGGACTGATTGTGGACATTCTGGCGAGTTGGGCGGATGAGGGGCTGGACGTGATTCTGACCACCGGTGGAACGGGCGTGGGGCCGCGCGACGTCACGCCGGATGCGACGCTGATCGTGGCTCCCCGTTCCGTGCCTGGAATTGCCGAGGCGCTCCGCGCCGAGGGCCAGAGGCACACGGCCCACGCCATGCTCTCGCGCGGCGTGGCAGCGCTTCGAGGAACGACCCTGATCGTCAACCTGCCCGGAAGTCCGGGCGGTGCACGTGAAGGGGCGGAGCTCCTACGCGGGATACTCCCTCACGCCATCGCAATTCTGCATGGAGGACGGCACTGAGGCGCTGACCTTGTTACGACGTTTCGCCCAGAACCGAACGCCGCAATGCGGACTCCCGCGGACTGGTCGTAAGGGCGATGAGCCGGTCGTTTGCTTCGAGTACGGTCTCCGGTCCCGCCACGATCGGGCTCCCATCGCGCAGCAAGAGCGGAACGGATGTTTCCTCAGGTAAGGAAACATCTGAAAGCTTCCGACCGGTGGCGGGAGAGGTCTCGGTGAGTTGCAGCTCGACGAACTCTATACCGCCTTCCTGCAGCGTCAAGAGATGCACGAAAGGGTGGCCAGGAATCTCCTGGCGGATCACGGACAGAATCACCTCCGTGGCACTCACCGTCGCGTCGATTCCCAACTTGCCGAAAATGAATTCGTTTCGCGGATTATTGATGCGCGCAACCGTACGAGGGACATTGAACCGCCGCTTCGCGACCTGGGCGATCACCAAATTGTCCTCGTCATGCCCGGTGACAGCCGCCACAACATCGGCGCGACCTGCGCCCGCCTGATCGAGGATAGCTACCTCCGCCCCGTCGCCCTCGATCACGGTCGCTCCCAGTTCACGCATGATTCGATCTGCCTTGATATGGTCCTTCTCGATCACCAGGACCTCTTCGCCCTCAGCCAGCAGCGAGCGCGTAAGGTGGTATCCCACTTTTCCGCCGCCCACGACCACGATGTACAACACGCTAGACATCCTCCTCTGCTCCCACGACCAGGTTAAAGAGGCGCTGCGCGCCGTAAATCGTCGGGGATACAGCTGTCAATCCTAATTCCTCATATATTTCGCTGCGCTCGGCGTCGTATACCCTCGCAATCGAACGTCCCGCCCCCATCGCACGCGCTATCTGCGCTGCAGTGACATTCGTGTTATCCGAATCCGTCAAGGCCATGAAAACGTCCGACTCGTTCGCCTGGCCCAGCTTGAGCACATCGACGTCGATGCCATTTCCGACAATGGTCTCTCCGTTGAAGTCGTTGGAAAGTCGGTCGAATGCGGAGGGATTCCAATCAATAACCGTCACCGCGTGTTCGCCATCCAACTCCGAAGCCACGTACGCGCCCACGCGTCCGCAGCCGACAATGACCGCCTTCATCCGTGCTCCTTCAGCGTGATTATAGAGACAGTCTCCTAGAATGAACCGACATGGCTACCGGTAGTCTCCGCACCGCGGACTTCGATTACGACCTACCTGACGAGTTGATCGCGCAACGCCCCGCGCCGGAACGAGACCGCTCTCGACTCATGGTTCTCGACCGCGAGAACCAATCGATTCAACACACATCGTTCGAACACCTGGGACAATATTTGGAACCGGGAGACGCGCTCGTGTTGAATCGCAGTCGGGTGATACGCGCTCGTCTTAGCGTCACTCGACCGACCGGGGGAAGGGGTGAGTTGTTCCTCTTGAAGTCGATCGGGGGCGGTCGCTGGCAAGCCTTGGGTCGTCCGTCCCGCAAACTCGAACCGGGCATGATGCTACGTGTTCCGTCTGGGGATATCGCGATCACGCTCGAGGAACGTCTCGACGAGGGCCAGTGGATCGTCCGCTTTCCAAACCACGTCGACGTCCTCGGATTTTTGCGGCAGTCTGGCAGCGTCCCGCTGCCTCCATATATTCATGACCTGTCGTCCGAGGACGAGCGGTATCAGACCGTATACGGTGACCGTGAAGGGTCGGTGGCGGCGCCGACGGCCGGCCTCCACTTCACCGGCCGGATGTTGGAAGGGATTCAACAGGCGGGCGTCGAGGTGGGCTTCGTCACCTTGCACGTCGGGTTGGGAACGTTCAGGCCCGTAACGGTAGCCGAAGTCGAGAAACACATCATGCACGCAGAATGGGGTGAGGTACCTGACGCCGTCGCTCGCACCGTCAATCGAACCCGGCGAAACGGAGGACGGGTGGTGTCAGTGGGCACAACCACGACCCGGCTCCTGGAAACGGCCATGGGATCGACGGAAATGCAACCGTGGAGCGGCGATACCGACATCTTCATTTATCCGGGGTATCGATTCCGCACGATCGATGCGCTGATCACGAATTTCCATCTTCCTCGGTCGACCCTCCTCATGTTGGTCTCTGCCTTCGCCGGCCGCGAGTTCACGCTGCGGGCCTACGAAGAGGCGGTGCGAGAACGGTACCGGTTTTTTAGCTTTGGTGATGCCATGGTCATCCTGTGAGAGCGCCGTGAAGTTGCCCGAACCTCTGCAGGATCTCAGCCGCGAATTGCTTCCCGTGGAGCACGACGTTGCGCGCGACGCGCGAGGGCGGCGAGCCGCAGTTCTCGTGCTGCTGTATCCTCGGAATCACGAGATCACATTCGCGCTCACGGTTCGACCTGACACGATGTCGCGTCACCCCGGCCAAATCTCGCTGCCGGGCGGCATGGCGGAGCCGCATGATGGCAGTCTCTGGGAGACCGCAGTGCGAGAAACCCAGGAGGAACTCGGACTGATGCCGGGGCGGGTGATGCCCCTGGGCAGACTGGACGATGTACCAGTGCGAGTCAGCGAAAGCGTCATCACACCGTTTGTGGGTTGGAACCCCGTGTCGCCGCGCTTCCGGCCGGACCGCACTGAAGTAGCCGAGGTATTGGAGATTCCCCTCGAGGCACTCCTGCACCCCGACGCGATCGAGGAAGAAACCTGGGAGCTGCGTGGGAGTGAGTGGCTGGTCTCGTTCTATCGACTCCGTGACCGAGTTGTGTGGGGCATCACTGGGCTGATTCTCAGCGATTTACACTGTCGATTGCGGGTCGAGCAACCGGTCGTGCGTCCGGGGTCAGTGCGTCCCAAGTCGTAACCGCGGGCAAACGACTGGTCACCGGTACCAGAATTGGTTCCAGGCATCCCAGAACGTGCCACCGGTTGACACCACGGTACGAGGACCGATAATCTCGACTCCGATCCTGCCGGAATATGCGGCGGCCTGGTCGATCGAGGCGAGTTCAACTCGAAATGTGACTGGCGACTTTGGCTTGTATGGCGGCGGCCAATTCCGTGCCGTCAGCGCCTCTCTGACCCGGTTTTCGATCAATGCCCTAGCAGCGACCGGGGCCATGGACCGCGCCGAAAATCGACCGAGGCCGACTTTGACAGGCGCGGTGACCACGGAGTCGCCGAGCAACTCGCGCACTTCGTCGCACGTTGCGGTGTCGCCGGCGACGAACACTGCCGGGACATCCCAACTTCCACAGATAGCCGCCAGAATGCCGCTTTCTCCCACGGGTACGTCGTTGACGTACGCGTTGTACCATGCTTCACTCGAGACCGTGTGCGACAGCACACCGTCGGGTGCACCGGCTCGGGAGGGCGCCCCGACGAACAAGATCGCGTCGGCTCCCTGCTCGAGGGGCGTGATATATCGCCCCCAGGGGTGGCCGAGCACCCACTCCGCGGTTGGATCCAGCCGTTCCGGGATAAGGCTTTTATAAGACCATCCACCGCCGGCCCCATGGCAGTCAACCGCAATGATGTCATCTGCACCGGCGGCATGCGCCCCCCTCACCGCGGCGTTCATTTCCTCGGTGAAGAGCACGCGGCACTCCGGATACATGGCGTTTCCGCCGGTGACCTGCTCCCACGATTGGATGCATGCCACGCCTTCCATGTCGCCCCAGATCATTACTCTCATTGACGCTCCCTTCTCCCAAAGTGATCTCGTCCGGTCGTGCAACTCGCGATGTCGAGGACGGCGGGCCTCCGGCACCCAGGATAAGTCCGCTCACTGATTCCATGGTACGCACCCGGTACGCGGCAGGAGATGATT